>JAZLIT010000230.1:0-1686 GCA_045617525.1 Solibacillus sp.
CATAATCGTAAAAGCTCCCGTCATTAAATAGACGTTTAATTTGAAGTCCTTATCATTACGTGATTTATCAATGATAAGTGCTAAGTTTAGGCAAAATATAATTGCTAAAATAGGTGTTCCATATACAGCCATAAAAATGAACAACATTGTGACCCCCTAATGATATGTAATATTTTACAATTTTATCATAATTCATTGAATTTAAATGTCCACAAACCGTCGTTTGGGAACTTAAAGGCCCCTAAAATAACTGTTTGGGGGCCTTTTAATTATGAAAAATTTATAAAAGTCTTGTAAATAATATGTAATCTTTACAAGAACAAAAACTAAACTTATTTCTACTTTAAATTATTTACTACTTTTATTATTTTGGTTTTCAATTGTTCTTCAGTTAGTTCACCACTAACGTAATCATGATAGAACGAGCGACCTGTATCAATATGCATTTCCCATGCTTCTAATAATGTCAGATAAGTACCATCCAAGTGACTCAAACTTGCCTGTGAGCCAACGTATCCATTCCCAACTTGAAAAATTTCAACACGAACTGGATATTCCGTTACATTAATGGCTGATCTATTAATCAAGGGAACCAATTTAGGATTACCATCATAATCAATAACAAGCGAATTTGAATGGCTATCATTCCCATTTATTAAAACATTTCTAAGTTGCTCCCTTGTAAAAATCGGGTTTGATGGTTTGGATATTCGGTGAGCAATAATTTCAAAATTATATTTATCATCAAATAAGTCAGAGACTTCTTCATTCAAATCGACAATTTCCCCATTTACAAAAATCGGGTTATTGGACTGCAACCATCTATCTGCTGATGTGAAACTTTCAAATAGCATATCGGTATCAGGATCAAAAGGAACAAAGTTGCTTTGTTGTTTCCATGTATTATCTTTACATAAACGATAAATATCTTCAGAACCAAGTAAAAATTTATAAGCATTAATTGTAAAGAACATACAATTCCCCCCACTAGTTTTATACCCTCAAGACTACCATAATTATACTAATATTGTAAAATAAGGGAATTGTAGTTGCGCTAGTTTTAACAACACCACATAAATTTGTGAATCGGAGTGCTAATTAGAGTGTTATATTATCTGAAATGCTGATATAACAACGAAAATAGGGACACCAATTCATATGTGAATCGATGTCCCAAATATATTGTGTTTTCTCCCCATCCACCGAACCCGTTACATAAAATGTGCTGCTTTCTTTTTTTGTTTGAGTTTTACATTTCCTAAGAGATAGCAATCGACCAACATGTTCTTCTTTTTTGCTTCTTTCAATAATGATCGATTCATTATCCTTTCTAATAGCACCTTCGACATTTACAATAACCATTTATAAAACACCCTCCCTTGTTGTCTTATAACTCAGAAACGTCCTTCACTGCACGGCTCTTTGAGTAAGAGGAATTGTTTTACAAAGGAAATAGCACCTCACGAGAGTAGAAATTCCCCCTTTGTAAGGTGCAAAATATGAAATCTCATTTCACCAAATGCCCGTGGTACTGGTGCAATTCTTGTGTTAGCTGTTCAGTAAAATGTTCGTCGATATAGGAAGCGATATATTGTTTCTTCTCGATTTCCATTTGCGATGAACGGAAAAGCTTTCCGAAGAATCCCCGTTTTTTTGTTGCAATGTATTGTTGTAGGGCTTCATTCT
>JAZLIT010000231.1:0-1165 GCA_045617525.1 Solibacillus sp.
AGAAAGTACACCTATACAAAGTTTAACAAGGAATGTAGGGAAAGACAACACCGTTCGATATGCATCAAATCGTTATTCAGTACCAATCGGTACTTACAATACGTTACCCAATAATGAAATTAGAATCGAAGTAAGGGATGATCTATATTTAATCATTTGTCACCCTATTGATGGTGCAACTTTAGCAGAACATGTCATTAGCCCTGAAAAAGGGAAATTAATTCAAAATCGTAATCATTTGCGAGATCGCTCTAAGCAAATTGAAGCGTTGAAGATGCAGGTTCTTACACACTTTAAAATGAGCGAGCAAGCGATTTCCTATGTAGGGGTCCCGTCAGAAAACCGCATTTATCTTAACTTCGATGTGAGAACTATTGAAATATCAACGGTTCTCACATCATTTACATGTATTCAATGTAAACTATTGGTTTACACGATATGATCATTTTTTATGTCTTGTTAAGTAATGGCGGATATTTCTCACTGGTGCTAACGGTTACGCTCAGATGGCTTGACATCGAGCCTCTGCGGGCATGAAACTTGCACCAGAGAACCAGCTTAATGCAGCTGGCTCTGCCAAACGAGGCTATCATGCCCGCTGCTCAATATAAAGCCTGGCTTCGATGGCGTATACCTCAGCACTCTCATTGTAAGTACGATCCTACCCTAATTCGAGTAGCTGACTCATTTTGGATGTACTATTCAGTCTTTCTTTATTTACTATAAATACTATAAAAAACAGTATGGTTAACTAGTTTTTAAAGAAATAAAAAAACGAATGACTTTACATTGAATACTGTAAAGTCATTCGTTTTGAATGGTTAAGATAACCGCATTTTTCTGACGGGACCCCATTAAAGGAAATTTCGCAGACAGTCGTATCTTCAAAGATATCGGTGATTGGAATGATCGTGCGTGGTGCTGGCTTGAAAGAACAGGTAATCAAAATGTGCATCATACAACGAAAAAAAGACCAATAGAAGTGTTCACCCTTGAAAAGCAACACTTACTACCAGTCTCTCCTATACTTTCAGAAGAAAGTACACCTATACAAAGTTTAACAAGGAATGTAGGGAAAGACAACACCGTTCGATATGCATCAAATCGTTATTCAGTACCAATCGGTACTTACAATACGTTACCCAATAATGAAATTAGAATCGAA
>JAZLIT010000232.1:0-1519 GCA_045617525.1 Solibacillus sp.
GGCTGAATTTGATGCTGCAATGTCTGCAGTAAGCACAGACACAGAGCTGACGAACATCAGAGTCAAGGCAGACGGAACAACAGCAACTACCGCCGGCAATGCTGTGAGGGAACAGATTACTGAGATAAAGGATGATTTAACGCAGTTAGAAATCAAGGCATTAAACACTTTTGGCACATACCAGGAAAGTCCACTTGCCTTTACGATTAAAGGCTATTCATCAAACACTGGTGCAGAGTATGATTCAAATAATCGTTATCTCATGAACGGACAGATAAGGGTTCGCAAAGGTGATATATTAGAGATAAAATCATCACAAACAAATCGAATTGAACCGAGTAGCAATGTGTTTGACTATAAATACATCATTTTTAAATTTACGGATGACAGAGTTGTGTCCAATAATTATTCAGAATCATGGCATAGCGTGACTGAAAAAGACAGTGACAGCACATACGCATCTATCGACTTTAATGGGTACATTCGAATTTATCTTGCATTTAATGATAATGGTGCTATTGTGTATGATGAAAATTACCTTGCTGATAGAATCCATCTTTATAGAAAAGACATCGACAAACCTTCTATAATTAGCGTTGCAAAAAGCAATGCTGACTTTAAGACTATAAAAGGTGGTTTAGAGTATGCGACTGATGTTTTTGATTCAATAGTATATGTTGGAGATGGAACATATAACCTTATAGACGAATTTGGTGCGTCCTACTTTGCGGGAATTACAGGTGACAGTCAAGCACTTGGTTTACATCCGAAAAATCGTGTAAGAGTGGTATTCTCACCTAACAGCCTAGTAACTTGTCACTATACTGGAACTAATAATAATGTTAAGCAATACTTCGCACCATTTAGACCACATATCTATGGGGGCACACTTGAAGGTCTAAACATATCCGCATCAAATGTACGATATATCATCCACGATGAAAGGGTTCAAGATAATGACCATTATATAAATCACTATTTAAGATGTACCATGCAGCTTGATAATAGCAATAATGTATGGCCAGCTAAACAGTGTATTGGTGGTGGACTTGGAAAGAATGGTGACATACTCATTGATGATTGCCGATTTGATACCGTGCTACCAAATGGAACGAGTCGTTATGGTGTAGTGTCTTATCATAATACAGGTGCATCTAGTGGTAAATCTAAATTGGTGATTAAGCATAGCTACTTTGGAAAAGGTCAAACCTTCCGTATATCTTGGTATGGTACAAGCACAGATATTACAGAAGCACTTGTATGCGGTAATAGTTTAGGTGGTGAACCTATATGCATGGCAGAAACAGCAAGTGCAACAACAGAAAATGTGAAATTATATGCATATTGTAATGATGTGAGAAATGATATGTACTGATAAAAAGATAACTTTATTTGAGTAAAATTTAACTCTGTGACTACCAAGCTGAGTCACCATTCCTTGACCAAGAGTTACTATAGAGAGGTTAGGAGGTCATGCTTTCGAGTGGCACTCGAAAGAAAACTCGAAACAACGCAAGCC
>JAZLIT010000233.1:0-3744 GCA_045617525.1 Solibacillus sp.
TAAGAATTAAATAGAAAGTGGAGGTTACATCATCATGGGAGTATTACAGAAAATAGGTAAGTTCGCTGGAAATACATTTGCGATTTGGGTGCTAGTTGCAGCTAGTTTAGCCATCTGGTTACCTGAATATTTTACTTGGATTGGTAGTTACATAACTATTTTATTGGGAATCGTTATGTTTGGTATGGGGATGACTTTAAAAGTAGCTGATTTTAAATTGATTCTTAAATATCCCAAAGGCGTAATCATCGGGATTGTCTCACAATTTGTTGTTATGCCATTACTAGCGTTTGCTTTAGCAAAAATCTTCAACTTACCACCAGAAATTGCTGTTGGAGTTATATTGGTGGGATGCTGTCCAGGCGGTACTTCTTCAAACGTAATGACATTTTTAGCAAAAGGAAATACGGCCTTATCCGTTACAATTACTTCATTTACTACATTGCTAGCACCATTTATGACACCAGCTCTTATTTATTTATTAGCAAGTGAATGGTTACCAGTTTCATTTATGGCCATGTTTATTTCTGTAATAAAAGTTGTTTTGATTCCAATTATCTTAGGAATCATTGCACAATTCTTATTTAAACCACTTGTATCAAAGGGTGTTGATATTCTTCCAACAGTATCCGTTGTTGCGATCGTGTTAATTGTCGCAGCTGTAGTAAGCGGAAGCCGTGATAAAATTTTAGAAACAGGGTTAACTATTTTTGCAATCGTAATTTTACATAATGGTTTAGGTTATTTATTCGGCTTCTTAGTAGCGAAACTATTTAAACTTTCCTACGATAATCAGAAAGCTGTCTCGATTGAAGTTGGTATGCAAAATTCAGGTTTAGGCGCTCAATTAGCAATGGCACACTTCGATCCTGTAGCAGCCGTTCCTAGTGCAATTTTTAGTTTCTGGCATAATATATCTGGACCAATCCTCGCAACATATTGGGGTACAAAAGCGGATAAGATGACAAAAAATAAATAGATTTAAATTTTAACCTTTCTAAAATCTTTAACTATCACAAAAAAATGTATACTCTTATACATTACAACGCGTTTTCAGTAATTTTCGAGTTATGATCACTAACTCGAATCTTCCGAAGACGCGCTTTTTTTCGTTCTATCCCAGGATGTGTAACTAGCATAGAGAAAATTAGTTCATACTATTGAGCAGAAATAGAATAGTTAGAGTTTATCCGATTGACAGTCGTTGAAGGGATTCCTCTAGAATTTTATGAATGGCTAGAAAATTGGACAATGCCAGATTGTCTTATTGGAATATCAACTATTGATAATGCTGGTTTTTTGTGTAAAATTGTTGGAACGCATACACAGGCGATTGAACATGCTTTTTCACAACTTGATGACTATGTACGAAAAAGTAGGAAGAAATTGGCGATTACTCTGCGCAAATATTGATCATGTAGATGGTCTGGAAATTTAATTTTTTTTAAAGTTAAAAATTTTAAATTAATCTGTTCAAAAGAAAATTGATGAATGATTAACATTATCTACATAGCATCTTTTGCTCTTTATTGCTTATGCTAGTATTAAAGGAGCGATTCGATGGCAAAGAAAAATCGAAACAAAATTCTTGTACCCGAAGCTAGACAAGAGCTAGATCAATTAAAAGCAAAAGTAATCGGTATTAGCAAACCTGAAAATGCAGCATTAGAAGTAGCTAAAGAATTAGGTATTCCCCTGAATGAAGGATATAATGGTCAACTTACTTCTGCTGAAGCTGGTAAAGTAGGCGGGAAAATTGGAGGAAGTATGGTCAAGGAGCTAGTGAAATTGGCACAAGAAAGCATGAAGAAAGATCAGTAATTAAAGGGTAGATAATAAATATAATCTTGGACCCCAAATAGTGGACACTTAAAAAAGTGGAACTATTCGGGGTTTTTATGTTTTTTAAAATTATCTAGACTGAGGAATGAGTTGAAAAAACTAAATATCACCTTTATTAGGATTAGCAGTCTCTTAACAGAGAAATAAAGAGTATTGGAACGCTGCATACAGTTGTCTATTTACCTAAAATCGGTTCGTATGCAAAATAGCCATTTATCCGAAAAAATCAGGATAGATGGCTATTTGAGGTGCGACTTATAGTTACTAGAAATTCAGTATCCTTTAAAACACTTTCTTTGTATCTCTATCGTCTTTTAATATTTCTACAGCTTCCCTAAATCGAAGCGAATGTACAATTTCTCTTTCTCTCAAAAATATTAAGCTATCGTTTAAATCAGTATCATCTGACATATCAATTATCCACTGGTATGTTGCACGTGCCTTTTCTTCAGCTGCAATATCTTCGTACAAATCAGCAATAGGATCCCCTTTAGCTTGGATGTAAGTGGCTGTAAATGGTACTCCGGCTGCATTTTGGTAAAATAGGGCCTTCTCATGATTAACGTAATGATCTCCAATACCTGCCTCTTTTAATTGTATTGGCGTTGCGTCTTTTGTAAGTTTATATATCATAGTAGCAATCATCTCAAGATGTGAAAATTCTTCTGTAGCAATATCAGTCAACAGTCCAACAACTTTATCTGGAATTGTATATCTTTGATTCATATATCTGAGTGCAGCAGCTAACTCTCCATCTGCACCACCATACTGTTCAATTAAATATTTAGCAAGCATTGGATTACAACTACTAACCTTTACAGGATATTGGAGTTTTTTTTCATAGTACCACACTAAATAAACCTCCTCCTAACAAATTGAATGAATTTTAAACCTGCCAAGGCCACGGTGTATCAACCCAATTAAATGGATAACTTGAATAACTTCTTCCAAAATTCATTAACGGGCCAAATTTCTTTTCGTATTCAATCTTTAAGTTCATGCTTTTCTCGGAAAAGTCGTTGAACTGTTTAATTGCTTCAAAATCATTAGGATGAGTATCTAAGTAGAGGTTTAATTCAACAATTACAAAATCAATTGCTTGTATTTCTTCTAAAATCTCATAAAAATCAGGTGGCATTATTTGACTCAAGTTTGATCCTCCTTTTTTTGTGGGTCAGGATAGGGGCTAAAAAGCTGTGGCCATAATGTACCATGCATTAAAGCTTCTTTAGGAGTTTGAAATTGCGGTAGTCCACTAGGTTGAAAGCCTATATAAAGTTGTGGGGGGGTAGCAAAAGTTTTTATTTCAATGGGTGTACAGGGATCATTGGGGCTAATGTAGGGTCTCCAATTTTTGTATTGAGTAAACATAACGTCCTCCTTCCTATTCTTAGTCCGTCATATAAATATATGATGATAGTAATTAATTATTCGGTGTCTACAAGCCACTCCGTACAATACGCTGCAATGCAGGTGAACCAGCAGCTATCGCAGGTGTAGATTGGCAAACAAATGGTGTGGATAGTGGGAGAGGGGATGCAAATATCGAGCAACTAAGCTAAAGACGTAGCAAAAAATTATTCCTGTTTAGTCATTGTAACTGGTGAACAGGACTTGTTAACGGACGGAAAGGTACAAGAAGTAGTAACAGGTGGGCATGAAAAAGTGAAGCTTATTACTGGGACCGCAATATATGTATCGATTAACTGATTTAACTGGTTATGTAACTGATCTTCATTCTGTGAAAATAAAAGTATTTTTAAATAACCAAAAGAAAGTTTTTCGAACGATAATATTCGAAAGACTTTCTTTAAAAATGATAATTGGATTACTTTTCTAAATTCGCAACTAAACGACCTGTAACCTCATGGCGCTCTAGACGTGCTAAACCTTCTGGGATTT
>JAZLIT010000234.1:0-24634 GCA_045617525.1 Solibacillus sp.
AACTACCAAACACCGAAGGTGAGTTCGGCGCGGCTCAAAAGTGAAAACTAATTAACCATCCAATACATAAGCAAAGTTGCGGGCACCAAGAGGCGTCAGGGCCAAGGAGTTCGAGGAAGCAAAGTTGCGAGGAGCGTAAGCATACACAGTACGTGCGCACCGCAGTAACAAAGCTGACGAAGAAATGCGCCGGCCATCACGCCTCAAGGGCAGCTCCGATGGGAGTTGGGGTTACCTTGTGAGAGAGACAAGCGCTTCACATAGATCTTTTTTTACTTAAAATTACTTTAGTACTCTATAAATTTGAAAAGACTAGGCTTTCGAGTATAACCTGTAAGGTCTCTTATCTTAAAATGAGTAGTTATTAAAATTGTTTAAGCAGTAATTATCTATTATTTAAAGGTTAAACTATTATAGAGGAATTGAATTTTTATAGTTTAACGAATGGGCTTTTATATGAAAAACTGTTATAAACTAAAAGAATTAAGAAGTTTTATTGATTGCATTCATCCCTAGAGAAGAGTAGTATTATTCCTAATAAATATTTTTAGGTAGCCCGTTTAATAGTCGGAATTGTTTTACTTTTCCAACATTCTTGACAGTTTACGATGGCGTTGTTAACCTTACAATAATATTCTTTTACGTAGGAGGAAATTTTGAAATGTGGGAAACGAAATTTGCCAAAGAAGGCTTAACATTTGATGATGTATTATTAGTACCAGCACATTCTGAAGTATTACCTAAGGATGTAGATTTATCGCTACAATTAACACCAAAGATTAAGTTAAATATTCCAATGATCAGTGCAGGTATGGATACAGTAACTGAAGCTAAAATGGCAATTGCAATGGCTCGTCAAGGTGGTCTTGGTATTATTCATAAAAATATGAGTATTGATGAGCAAGCAGAAGAAGTAGAGAAAGTTAAGCGTTCTGAAAATGGAGTTATTACAAACCCATTTTTCTTAACACCAGAACATCAAGTATTTGATGCAGAACATTTAATGGGTAAATACCGTATTTCAGGTGTTCCAATTGTAAATAACATGGACGACCAAAAATTAGTAGGGATTATCACAAACCGTGACCTACGATTTATCTCTGATTACTCATTGAAAATTGATGACGTAATGACAAAAGAAGATTTAGTAACAGCTGAAGTTGGTACAACATTAATAGACGCTGAGAAAATCTTACAACAATATAAAATCGAAAAATTACCAATCGTTGATGAACAAGGTAAATTAACTGGTTTAATTACAATTAAAGATATTGAAAAAGTAATTGAATTCCCTAACGCAGCAAAAGACAAGCATGGTCGTTTAGTAGTTGGTGCAGCTGTTGGTGTTTCTAAGGATACAATGGTACGTATTGCTAAATTAGTAGATGCTCAAGTAGACATTATCGTAATTGATACAGCGCACGGACATTCTCAAGGTGTTTTAAACACAATTAAAGATATCCGAGCAGCTTATCCAAATCTTGATATTATTGCAGGTAACGTCGCTACAGCAGAAGGTACTCGTGCTTTATTTGAAGCAGGTGCTGATGTAGTTAAAGTAGGTATCGGCCCAGGTTCAATTTGTACAACTCGTGTAGTTGCTGGTGTTGGTGTTCCTCAAATTACGGCAATCTATGATGCAGCTTCAATTGCACGTGAATATGGTAAGGCAATTATTGCAGATGGCGGTATTAAGTATTCTGGTGATATCGTTAAAGCTTTAGCAGCTGGAGGTCACGTAGTAATGCTTGGATCATTACTTGCAGGTACATCTGAATCACCTGGTGATACAGAAATCTTCCAAGGACGTCGCTTCAAAGTGTACCGTGGTATGGGTTCTCTTGGGGCAATGGAAAAAGGTTCAAAAGACCGTTACTTCCAAGAAGATGCTAAGAAATTAGTACCTGAGGGAATTGAAGGCCGTCTTCCTTATAAAGGACCGCTGGCTGATACGATTCACCAATTAATTGGTGGTATTCGCGCAGGTATGGGTTACTGTGGTACTGGAGATTTAAGAACTTTACGTGAGGAATCTCAATTCATTCGTATGACTGGTGCAGGTCTTCGTGAATCACATCCACATGATGTACAAATTACAAAAGAAGCACCTAACTACTCGATTTCATGATATAAGAAACCAAATAACTCTTCTAGCGTCTATTTATAGGGCTAGGAGAGTTTTTTATTGTAAAGGAATACCCAATTGATAACAGTTCTATGATAAAATGGCGAAGAAAAGAAAACTATTTTTGGAGGTAGCTTTGTGAAAAAAATTAACAAAAAATCGCTAATGAGCATAGCTCTTGTACCAGTTTTGTTAGTAAGCATGTTTGTATCGGCACCTGCTACGACAAAGGCGGAAACGGATTTAGGTTTGACAGTTGATGCTGCAATTTTAATTGATGCAGATTCAGGGAAAATTTTATATGAACAAAATGCATCAGCATCTTTAGGTATTGCAAGTATGACGAAGATGATGACAGAATACTTATTATTAGATGCTATTAAGGCAGGAACAGTAACATGGGATCAGCAATATCGTGTTACAGAGTTAACGTATAAGATGTCTCAAAATCGTGCATTAAGTAATGTGCCTTTGCGTGCGGATGGTACATATTCTGTTCGTGAATTATATGAAGCAATGGCCATTTATTCGGCTAATGCGGCAACAGTTGCAATTGCCGAGACGATTGCAGGAACTGAAACAGAATTTGTTAAGTTAATGAATAAAAAGGCTGCAGACCTGGGTCTTGAGGGTTATAAATTTGTAAATACTACAGGGTTAAATAATAGTGATTATAATGGTTTACAGCCATTAGGCTATGGAGATACAGATGAAAACGTAATGCCAGCACGTTCAGTCGCGAAGCTTGCATACCATTTATTAAAGGATCACCCGGAAGTTTTAGAAACATCTAGTATTCCACGTAAAAAGTTCCGTGAAGGTACTGAAGATGAGATTCATATGGATAACTGGAACTTCATGTTACCTGGTTTAGTGTTTGAATATGAAGGTGTGGACGGCTTAAAAACAGGTACCACTGATTTTGCAGGACAATCGTTTACGGGTACTGTTAAACGTGGTGATACACGATTTATCGCTGTCGTAATGAAAGCTGTGGATGCATCAGGAGCTAGCACACGTAAAGCACGCTTTGATGCTGCAGCCAAATTATTTGATTACGGGTTTGGACAATTTTCTAAACAAGAAGTAATGGCAGCAAACACGACTTTTGAAGATAATAAAACAATTTCAGTATTAAAAGGTAAAGAGACTGAAGTGGAAATTGCCGCTAAAGATGGCGTATCATTTATGATGAAAACAACTGAAAAGGATTTATATACACCAAAACTTGTTCTTGATGTAGAAGAGCTTGAAGCTGATGTAAAAAAAGATACGGTTGTCGGTAAAGTAGTAATTGAGCGTTCTGAAGGAACAGATTACGGATTTATTGACGGTTCTACATTTGAAGTAGATGTTGTTACAACTTCTGAAGTAGAACGTTCTAGCGGTATGTCTTTATTCTTTAAAGGAATTGGGAATTTCTTCGGTAATTTATGGGGTAATTTTATGGGTTTATTCTCATAAAAAATAGGGCGGTTAATGACTTTATGTCATTAATCGCTTTTTTTTTGTTAGATGAATGATGTGATTTAACTCGGACAACATTTATTTTTGACTGTTTTTACATAGGTTAATGGAGGAGGTGTATTTAATGTGTGGAATTACAGGGATTGTACAATTTTCTGAGGAAATAACGAAGGATAATACAATTGGAAAAATGACAGGGGCGTTGGCACATCGCGGGCCTGATGCATCTGGTTATGTAGAAAGTACACATGTTCATTTAGGGCATCGTAGATTAGCAATTATTGATCTTGAACAAGGTGCACAGCCTATGCAGCGTACGGTAAAGGACAATACGTACACGATCGTATATAATGGGGAGCTTTATAATACGCTTGAACTGAAAGAGGAACTTGAGAAATTGGGGTATCACTTTACGACAGATTCAGATACGGAAGTTTTATTAATCGCATTTATTGCTTGGGGAATAAATTGTACAGATAAATTAAATGGAATTTTTGCTTTTGCCGTGTTAGATGAAAAAAATGAGAGACTAACTTTGTTTCGTGATCGATTAGGTGTGAAGCCATTATTTTATACGCAACGGGACGGTCTTTTTTTATTTGCATCAGAAATCAAAGGGCTACTTGCGCATGCTGATGTAAAACCTCAAGTTGGTGTGGAAGGTTTATCTATGTTGTTAAGTATGGGACCATCTCGCGTACCTGGTAAAACAGTTTTTGAAAATATATATGAACTTGAGGCGGCGCACTTATTAATTGTAGATCGGTCAGGAGTAACTCGACAGCGCTATTGGAATGTAGAAGATGCAGAACATCATGATACGTTAGAAAACACGGCAAAAAATGTACGTGAGCTTGTTACAGACGCAGTGCATCGGCAATTAGTGAGTGATGTACCATTATGTACGTTGCTATCTGGAGGAATTGATTCAAGTATTATTAGCATGCTTGCTAGCCAGATGCAGCCACTACATACGTATTCGCTCGATTATGAAGGTAACGAAGCCTATTTTCATGCAAATGATTTTCAAAAATCACTGGATACACCATGGATAGAGATAATGGTAAACGAGATTGGCAGTACGCATCAAACTGTTACTTTAAGTCAGGAGAAACTAGCAGGGACGTTAAATGCGGCACTTTATGCTAAGGACTATCCAAGTATGGCGGATATTGACGGCTCGCTACTTCTATTTTTTGAGGAAATAAAGAAGGATTTTAAAGTGGCCCTATCTGGAGAGTGTGCAGATGAGCTATTTGGAGGCTATCCATGGTTCCACAAGCAAGTAGGTATGTTCCCCTGGATTACGTCAATTGAAGAGCGTGAACGACTGCTGAAGGGGAAATGGCGCGATAAATTACAACTTCAAGCAACGCTACATGCAATTTATGAGGAGGAAGTTGAAAAGATATCGCATTTAAAGGATGACCGCCAGCGTCTATTTTATTTGAATCAGACGTATTTTATGCAAACGTTACTTGAACGAAAGGATCGCATGAGTATGGCGAAGGGATTAGAGGTGCGTGTACCGTTTGCGGATCATCGATTAGTGGAGTATGTGTGGAATATTCCCTGGGAGATGAAACAGTATGGGGGCTTAGAAAAGGGCATATTACGCCATGCGTTTAAAGGACAGTTACCGGATGAGGTTCTTTACAGAAAGAAAAATCCGTTTCCAAAGACACATCACCCAGCATATGCAGAGCTTGTGCAGCAGGGGCTTTTGAAACGTTGGCAAAATCCACAGTCAATTTTACGAGAGTTATTTGAAGAGGGTCCATTTGAGCAGTTGATTGCGACACGCGGAGAATCATTTAAAAAGCCATGGTTCGGTCAATTGATGACAGGCCCACAGCTTCTCGCATATTTTATTCAGTTGGATGAATGGTTTACGGCATATGAGGTAGAGCTTATTGTGTAAAGGCATTCATTAAGGCATGCACTGCGTCTTCGATTTCGTCTAGATCGAGCCCACCGAAACCGAGTAAGAATGTAGGCGTTACGGGTTTGATTGATGTAAATGTATAGTTTGAAACGCTTAAAATATGAATACCAGAATTACGTGCATCTTGTAAAAGGGTTGCTTCAGATTTAGTGGTTGTGAAGCTTATTAAAAAATGCATACCAGCTTCGTCACCTGTAATTTGTATTTTAGGATAATGATTGGTGAAAACTTGAATAATTTTATCATGCTTTTTACGGTAAATTTTACGCATCCTATTAAGATGTTTTGAAAAGTGGCCGTCGCGCATAAAGTGAGCTAATATATGCTGTTCAAATCGGGGAACAGTGGATGAATAATAGCTTAAGCGCTCAGTGTAAACCTGCATAAGTGCTTTCGGTAAAACAAAATAAGCGACACGTAATGAAGGCATCAGTGATTTTGTGAATGTGCTTAAGTAAATGACCTTGCCACTTCTATCCATACTTTGAAGGGCGGCAATAGGTTTACCAATATAGCGGAATTCACTATCATAATCGTCTTCGAGTATATAGCGATTAGCTTGTTCACTCGCCCAATTCAGTAGCTGTGTGCGCCGAGATGCAGAGAGTACTGCTCCAGTAGGAAACTGATGTGCAGGTGTTAAGTAAACAATATTGGCATCACTTTTTTCAAGTTGCTCAATAATTAATCCATCCGCATCAATTGAAATCGGTACGGCCTGCTCATTCAAATGAGCAATGGGGATCGCTGCATAGCCAGGGTTTTCAAGTGCGAGCTTCGAGTTGTCATCAAATAAGCGTAAAATCATGGGAAGAAGATGCTCCGTACCTGAGCCAATTACAATTTGCTCAGGTATACATTCGATGCCTCGAGATTGATAAAGATAATGTGCAATTTCAACACGTAAATCAACCTCACCTTGGCTATGTCCCGTTTGCAGAAGTTCCATAGAGGATTCATCCATTACAAGTTTGGCATATTTTCTCCACGTTGAAAAAGGGAAAGAAGCGGCATCAATTTTACTTGGTGAGAAATTATAGCGAATCGGTTGCTCGGTTTCAACAGTGGGAATCGGTTGATTTAGCGATTGTTCGATGAAAGGTAATTCCTGAATATCTTCAACGAAGAAACCAACACGCGACACGGAAGTAGTATAGCCTTCTGCTAGGAGCTGACCATAAGCAAGTTCTACTGTAGTCTGGCTAATCGATAAAAATTCAGCAAGTTGCCTTTTAGAAGGAAGTTTAGCCCCTTTGCTGAGTTGCTGTGAAATGATTGAACGCTTAATACCGTCGTAGAGCTGCTCATAGATTGGCTCTTTGGCAGATTTGTCTAGCGTAATTAATAAATCCATGTCGTTCCCCCTAACCTGTATACTTTGTGTTAAACATAAACATTTTACCGGGTCAGTTCAAGCGTTTTTTGAAAAACTTGCAAAACAAACTCTCGTGTAGTAAAGTATGGTTAAATTTATATTGATTCGATGATAGGAAGTAGTAGCAAGCTCGTTTTTTTTAGAGAGTCAGCGGTTGGTGGAAGCTGATAAAGACACTTGTGAATCCGTCCTTGAGAAGTCTAACTGAAATAATAGTAGGTTTAGGCCGGCAAAATATGCCGTTATTTGCTGAAGTGGAATAGGTGTATACTTATTCAATCAGGGTGGCAACGCGGGTAGCTCTCGTCCCTTTTATGGGGATCGAGGGCTTTTTTGTGTTCACTTTACTAGCACGTTAAAGCATTAAAGTGCAAAACCCTTTGCTAAAAGTAATTCTACCTATCATCAATCCAACACATAAGGGGGAAATAACATGTTAGATATTAAACGAGTACGCGACAATTTTGAAGAAGTAAAGAGCATGCTTCTTACACGTAATGAAGATTTAGGGAACTTAGACAACTTTGAAACATTAGATACAAAGCGTCGTGAGCTAATCGCAAAAACAGAAGAATTAAAAGCAGAGCGTAATAAAGTATCTGAAGAAATTTCAGTAATGAAACGCAATAAAGAAGATGCAACGGCCGTTATTACACGTATGCGCGAAGTAGGCGACGAAATTAAAACACTTGATGCGGAACTTAATGCAATTGAAGATGAATTCAAAGATATGATGATGCGCCTTCCAAACATTCCACATGAATCAGTACCAGTTGGAACTGAGGAAGATGATAATGTAGAAGTATATACTTGGGGCGATACGCCAGCATTTACGTATGAAGCAAAAGCACATTGGGATATCGCAAAAGATTTAGATATCGTGGACTTTGAGCGTGGAGCGAAAGTTGCGGGAAGCCGTTTCTTATTCTATAAAGGCTTAGGTGCACGTTTAGAGCGCGCATTAATTAGCTTCATGATGGATTTACATTCAGATGAGCATGGCTATACAGAAATGTTAACACCACAAATCGTTAACCGCGATAGCTTAACAGGTACTGGTCAGCTTCCGAAATTCGAAGAGGACGTATTTAAAATTGTACGTGAAGAAGGCGAAGTAGATTTCTACCTAATTCCTACAGCAGAAGTTCCTGTAACAAACTATTACCGTGATGAAATTTTAGCAAATGAGCAATTACCACAAGCATTCGCGGCGTTCAGTGCAAATTTCCGCTCAGAAGCAGGTTCTGCTGGGCGTGATACACGTGGTTTAATTCGCCAGCATCAATTCAATAAAGTTGAGTTAGTGCGTTTTGTGAAGCCTGAAGAGTCTTATGAGCAACTTGAGCTACTTACTGGCCATGCTGAAAAAGTTCTTCAATTATTAGGCTTACCATACCGTAAACTATTAATGTGTACAGCTGATTTAGGCTTTACTGCTGCGAAAAAATACGATTTAGAAGTATGGATTCCAGCACAAAACATGTACCGTGAAATTTCTTCTTGTTCAAACTTTGAAGATTTCCAAGCGCGTCGTGCCAATATTCGTTTCCGCCGTGAAGCAACAGCAAAACCAGAATTTGTGCACACATTAAATGGTTCAGGCTTAGCAATCGGCCGTACTGTGGCAGCAATTTTAGAAAATTATCAGCAAGAAGATGGTTCAGTTGCGATTCCTGAAGCATTACGTCCATACATGGGCGGTAAAGAAGTAATTAAAGCAAATTAATTTAATGAAGTGCTATACAAAAGGTATTAACTTTCTGTATAGCACTTTTTTCTACAGGGGGGACTTTTATGGAAGTGGTTTCGTATGAGCATACTATACCTCGTGATGTATTAGATGAAATTCAAAAAGTACATCAGCTTGTTTTTAATGGCGATTTGCTCATGGAGAAGAAGTTGCAAAAACCACAATTTTTTGCACTTGTGGCAACTTTGGGGGGGCAGGTAATTGGATTTAAATTAGGTTATGAAATGGAACCAGGAGTATTTTATAGCTGGCTAGGAGGCGTAGATCCTGATTATAGAAAGCAGGGTGTCGCGCAACAGCTAATGGCGAGCCAGCATGCATATTGCCTTGAAAAGGGCTATAAGAAGGTGCGTACTTATGGGCGTAATTCAAAGAAGGCCATGCTACTTTTAAATATTAAATCTGGTTTCGATATTGTAGGTACCTTTGTGGATGATAAAGGGCGACATAAAATTGTATTTGAAAAAAACTTATAAAATGAAAAGCACACTAAAAGCTACCGTCTGAGAAATAATCAGAGGGCAGCTTTTTAAATTATTTAAAAGCGTACAAGAACCAGGAATCCGATACTAATGATAATTCCTGTGTATACAAGAACTAGGAAACAAAAGCCCATAATATCCTTTGCTTTTAAGCCTGCAATTGCAAGTGCTGGTAAAGCCCAAAATGGTTGAATCATATTTGTCCAGGCATCACCCCAAGCAATGGCCATAGCCATTTTTGCATAATCAGCGCCCATTTCTGTAGCTGCATCTATCATTACAGGTGCCTGTACCGCCCATTGTCCACCACCAGATGGAACGAAGAAGTTTACTAAACCAGCTGAATAGAAGGAAAATAAGTAGAATGTATGTTCATTTGAAATCGCAATAAACCAATCGGACATCACCTCTGCTAGTCCAGAAAAGGTCATCATCCCCATGATTGCTGCATAAAACGGAAATTGGAACACAATCCCGCCAGTTGTCTTTATCGCATTCTGAACGGCTGCTAAGAAGCGCTGAGGTGTGCCATGTAAAATAATTCCTAAAATCACGAAAATCGTATTAATAATATTTAAGTCTAATTTAAATCCATATGTCACAAAGTGATAAGTAATATAGGTAACGCCTATTAATCCCACTAAGCCAGTAATGAGATAGCTACGCTCTGAAATGCTCGCAAAATTTTTCTCTGGCATAGGTAATTCTTCTTTCTCGTCCAAAAGTAATTTAGGGTCAACAGTAATAATATCTTCTTCCTTTGGCATTAAGAACGTATTGAAAATAGGAAGCGTAAATAAAATGACTAACACAATTATTAAATTATACGTACTAAAAATAGTTTCAGATGTTGGAACTACACCCATAATTCCTGCAAAAGGGTGGCCATCAGTGGCAATAGAAAGTGGAATTGAACCTGCTAAACCACCGTGCCAAATAACAAAGCCTGAATACGCACTCGCAATTAATAGACGATAGTCTACCTTTTTAACATGGCGTGCAATTTCTTTTGCAAAAATGGCGCCAATTACAAGACCGAATCCCCAGTTCACCCAACAAGCTAGAAGTGAAACGAATGTTACAACAACGATTGCCATGAATGGCGTTTTAATTCTTGATGCGATGCTTGTTAAGCCCTTTTTAAATAATGGGCTGTTTGCTAAAACATGCCCGGCAGCTAAGACGATCACCATTTGCATTGTAAAGGCTAGTAATCCCCAAAAACCTTCGCCCCAATATACAGTCATATCTAATAGTGATGAATCTGTAAAAATGACCCCCAAAGCAACAACTATAACTGTCAAAATTGCTACGAAAATATATGGATCAGGTAAATACTTCTCCATAAGTGAATTCGTAAACCTTGTAATCGCTTTCATTTTACTTCCTCCCCCTTTGTTTTGTAATTTAAATTTATATGATAAAATTAACGAATGAAAGATAAAATAAATGTTATTTCGAGAAAGTATTATCATTTTCCTTTTTATTTTATTTGGATTTAAATGTGTAAAATTTGTGTAAATCAATGTTACCAAGTGTTACAAATCATATGTATTGTTATAAAACATAAAAGAATTATTACGTTTAGGAATAAATGAAATCTTTATATACCAAATATGAATAATGGGGTCTTAGGCATGGAAATAAGGGACTTAAGAAATTTTATTAAAGTTGTACAGTCGGGAAGTTTTACGAAGGCTGCCCAACAGTTATTTGTGTCACAGCCATCTTTAAGTAAAAGTGTTAAACGATTAGAACAAGTATTAAATGTTGAATTATTAGAGCGCTCGACACGCTATATACGTTTGACTGAGGAAGGGAAAATTGTATATGAACAGAGTAAGAAGGCGCTAATTGCTATGGAGGAAATTCATTTATTATTAGATGATTTGAAGCAAATACATACGGGTTCAATAAAAATTGGCATCCCACCATTGATTAGTACTCTTTTTTTACCACAGTTAGCGCGAAATTTTCACGATAAATACCCAAATATACGACTTGACCTTCAAGAGCGTGGTGCGAAATTAATTGGTCCATTAGTGGATGAAGGGCAGGTGAATCTTGGTTTTGTGGTATTGCCAGCGACTGAGACGTTATTTGATGTTAAGCCGTTTATAGAAGATAAGTTTGTGTTATTTATTCATGAAGATCATCCTTTAGCCGAAAAGACCAGCATCTCAATTAAGGAGCTAAAAAAGGAGCCGTTCATTATTTTCTCGGAGGAATTCACTTTACACGATATGGTCATACAAGAATGTAATAAAGCAGGCTTTATCGCAAATATTGCTTATAAATCTTCGCAATGGGATTTAATTGTGGAACTTGTTGCGTCGCAATTAGGGATCACATTATTACCGAAGTCCATTTTTGAAAAACAATCAAATAAAAAGGTGAAAATGATTCCACTTAAAGAAGAGTTATATTGGCGTTTGGGTATTATTACGAAGAAGGACGCGTATTTACCGTTTGCAGTAAATGAGTTTTTATCGTTTACTGAGGAACACCGAAAACAATTGATTATGCTTTAAAAGAATAATTCTTATTCTATTTATGTATTTCTCTTATAAATGGATTATTTGTACACTAATAAAAAATATACAAGGGGTGTATATATGAACAAGGTTGTACAATCTTTTGAAGAAGCAATCGAGCCAATTTTTGATGGAGCGACAATACTGGTCGGGGGATTTGGTCTTTGTGGGATTCCAGAAAATTTAATTGCGGCGTTAAAATTAAAAGGAACAATGAACTTAACAGCTGTAAGTAATAACTGTGGAGTCGATGGATTTGGGTTAGGTATTCTATTAGAAAATCGTCAAATTAGCAAAATGATTTCTTCTTATGTAGGGGAAAATAAGCTTTTTGAGCAGCAGTTTTTAAATGGGGAGCTAGAAGTAGAATTAGCGCCACAAGGAACTTTGGCAGAGCGCCTTCGCGCAGGAGGGGCAGGTATCCCAGCCTTTTATACAGCAACCGGTGTAGGTACTCCTGTTGCAGAGGGGAAAGAGTCAAAGCAATTTAATGGGCGTGACTATATTTTAGAACATGCAATTACTGGTGATTTTGCGATAGTCAAAGCGTGGAAAGCGGATAAATCAGGGAATTTAATGTTCCGTAAAACGGCGCGTAATTTTAATCCGCTTGCTGCAATGGCAGGGAAGGTTACAATCGCTGAAGTAGAAGAAATCGTAGAGGTTGGCGAACTTGATCCAGATTCAATTCATCTTGCGGGTATTTACGTTCAAAAAGTTATATTAGCTGAGCACCTGGAAAAACGCATTGAACGACGTATGACAAGGGAGGCCAACTAATGGATAGTCGTTTAAAAATTATTCGCCGTGCAGTAAAGGAAATTGAAGATGGTATGTATGTAAATTTAGGGATTGGGATGCCGACGTTGATAGCGAATGAAATCCCGGCAGAGTTTGATGTGATGCTGCAATCAGAAAATGGCTTACTAGGAATTGGGCCGTATCCATTAGATGAAGAGGTCGATGCTGATTTAATTAATGCGGGTAAGGAAACTGTGACAGCACGCAGCGGGGCATCGTTTTTTGATAGTGCCGAAAGTTTTGCTATGATTCGTGGAGGACATATTGATGTTGCAATTTTAGGTGGTATGGAGGTTTCAGAACAGGGTGATTTAGCGAACTGGATGATTCCTGGCAAGATGGTAAAAGGGATGGGCGGTGCAATGGATCTTGTTGCGGGTGCCAAAAAAGTTATTGTTATTATGGAGCATGCTAATAAATACGGCGAGTCTAAGGTGAAGAAGGAATGTACGTTGCCACTAACGGGGAAAAACGTTGTGCATCGTTTAATTACAGACTTAGCTGTATTTGACTACACGAATGGCGAAATGAAATTAATTGAGCTACAAGATGGTGTTACGCTTGAGGAAGTACGTGAAAAAACCGAAGCGCATTATATAGAAGCGTTAATCGGGTAGACGAAAAAAGGAGGCACCTGAAAGTAATTATTCAGGCGCCTCCTTTATTTTACTATTCGTGATCCTGCGTATTTAGTAAAGCTTTACGTGCGAGCTTTTCTGCCTTTTTTCGTTCGCGTAATGATTTGAAAAACGAAGTCAAAATCTCGCCGCATTCATTGGCTAAAATACCTTCAGAAATTTCACATTCATGGTTAAAGCGAGCGTCACTTAATAAACGGTAAAGTGAGTCAACACAGCCGGCTTTTATATCGCGCGCTCCGTAAACTACACGTGGCACACGTGATTGTAGGATGGCTCCGGCACACATGGGACAAGGCTCAAGCGTTACATAAAGGGTTGTTTCCTCTAAGCGCCAGCTCCCAATTTTGTCGCAAGCAATTTGGATGGCCATACTTTCGGCATGCGTTAAAGCGTTTTGCGTCGTTTCGCGTAAATTATGTGCTCGTGCAATTATTTCACCTTTATATACGATTACTGCGCCAATTGGTACTTCGCCCTTACTATACGCTAGTTGGGCTTCCTTTAAAGCTTCTAACATATAGAGGCGATCTTTTTCAAAAACGTCCATTCATCAATCGCTCCTTTAAAAAGTAGTGTAGCATTAACTAAATAGAATAAGCGAGTAACACAAAGTATGAAGGTAAAATTAGTAATAAATGTATGTATTTATTGGTGTTCAAATTTACATAAATATTTCATCACACATTTTATGAGAAATGGAATAGTTTGTTTTGTTGTCGAAAGCGAGCTGTGATAGAATGAAAGGCATTGACTAAATAGAGAGTAAGGGGGAACTTCTAGTGTCTGTTCCATTTATAACAGTAGAAGGTCCAATTGGAGTTGGAAAGACGTCTTTATCAAAAGCGGTTTCTGAATCATTTGAGTACCATCTGTTAAAAGAGATTGTTGATGAAAATCCGTTTTTAGGGAAGTTTTATGAAAACATTGATGAGTGGAGCTTTCAAACGGAAATGTTCTTCCTATGTAATCGCTATAAGCAGCTTACAGATATAAGAGAGCATATTTTATCTGATGCTACGCCTGTAGTTGCAGATTATCATATTTTTAAAAACCTAATTTTTGCAAAGCGTACGTTGAAACCGATTGAGTATGATAAGTACGAGTCCATTTATAATATTTTAACAGCGGATATGCCAAGACCGAATATGGTTATTTATTTACACGCAAGCGTAGATACGTTAATGAAACGTATTGCCATGCGTGGACGTGAGTTTGAACGAATGATCTCACGTGAATATATGGAACAGCTTGTGAGCGATTACCATGCGTTTTTCGAGCACTTTGAAAAGTTGCACCCAGATATTCCAGTCATCCAGTTAAATGGGGATGAGCTAGATTTCGTGAAAAATCCAAGAGATTTACAATATGTATTACAATTAGTAGAAGAAAAGCTAGCAAAAAGGAGTTCTCAGCAACCATGAATTTACGAGAAAAATATAATATCCCAGCCAATGCAGTGATTACAATTGCAGGTACAGTAGGTGTAGGGAAATCAACTATGACGAAAGCATTAGCAGATGCTTTAAACTTCCGTACATCATTTGAAAAAGTAGATACAAACCCATATTTAGATAAGTTCTACGATGACTTTGAAAAATGGAGCTTCCATCTTCAAATTTACTTCCTTGCAGAACGTTTCAAGGAGCAAAAGCGTATTTTTGAATATGGCGGTGGCTTTATTCAAGATCGTTCGATTTATGAAGATACAGGTATTTTCGCTAAAATGCATTATGAAAAAGGCACAATGAGCCCTATAGATTATGAAACGTACACAAATCTTTTCAATGCAATGGTGATGACACCATACTTCCCACATCCAAACCTGGTTGTTTATTTAGAAGGTCCAGTAGATGATGTTATTGGACGCATTCAAGAGCGTGGGCGTGAAATGGAACAGCAAACGCCGCATGAATATTGGTACGAAATGCACGGACGCTATGAAAACTGGATTAATGATTTCAATTCTTGCCCAGTACTACGTATCGACATTAATGATTATGATTTAATGAAAAACCCAGAACAAGTGGAATCAATTGTTGAGCGCATTGCGTATATGATTGAGCAAACAAGTCACTTCAGCAAATAATAACGAGTAAGCTACTTTAATGAATAAAATTAAAGTAGCTTTTATTATGGAAAAATATTGCTTAAAGCATAGTCGTTCTTTTATCATAAAATTAGTTAGAAAATTCAATTTAAATGGGGTGAGACTTATGTATTCAGTTACAGTTGAAGAGCGTTTATATGCATTACCTACTACAGCTTTATCAGATGCAACAGGAGGACATACGAATGTTGCTACTTTTATTAAGCCACTTGCAGATCATTTTAAAATTGCGGGACGAGCATTAACTGTTCGTTTGCCAGACGGTGAGAATGGTGCAGTGTTAGAGGCAATTAGTAAGGCTGAGCGAGGGGATATCCTTGTTATTGATGCCAAGTCAAATTCGAATCGAGCTGTCGCTGGCGATTTTGTGATGCAGCTTGCACAAGGTGTGGGTGTTCAGGCCTTTGTTGTAGATGGTGTTATTCGTGACGCGGCTGCTGTGCGCAATATTAATTTCCCTGTGTTTGCAATTGGAACTACGGTAGCTGCTGGAAACAAGCATGGTGGAGGCGTTGTTGGAGGACCTATTTCTGTGGGTGGAGTGACGGTTGAAACAGGAGATTTTATCGTGGGGGATATTGATGGTGTCATTGTAATTCCTAAAGCAGATATTGAACAGGTTTTACATGGTGCTGAGCAGAAAGTGTTAAAAGATATGGATCGCGAACAAGAAGCGCTACATAATGGAGAAGAGTCGATTCGTGCTTATTTAGCTAAAGTAGTGAAATAAAAAATCCCGCTGCATAGGCTAAGTTAGCACATGCAGCGGGATTTTTTATCTTTACTTTAAGTTCTCAGCTTGATACTCAGCAAACTTGTCTGAGTCGAAACGTTTTTCCCATTTCGCCATAACTAGTGCTGCTAATGTGTTACCTACTACGTTTACAGCTGTACGTGCCATATCAAGGATACGGTCAATACCAGCGATAAACGCAAGACCTTCAAGTGGAATACCAACAGTACCTAATGTTGCAAGTAATACAACGAATGATACGCCAGGAACACCAGCAATACCTTTAGATGTAATCATTAATACAGCCATTAATGTTATTTGTTCCATAATTGAAAGGTCAATACCATACATTTGTGCAATGAAGATTGCAGCGATTGCTTGGTATAACGTAGAACCATCCAGGTTGAATGAGTAACCAGTCGGAATAACGAATGATACGATATCCTTCGGTGCACCCATTGCTTCTGTTTTATGCATAATACGTGGCAATACAGTTTCAGAAGAAGATGTAGAGAATGCAAGTAATAATTCATCTTTAATCATGCGAATCAGATTGAAGATATTGAAGCCGAAAATTTTCGCTGTAATTCCTAATACGACAATTACGAAGAAGAACATCGTAGCGTAAACAAGGATTGCCAACTTCCCTAACGGAACTAGTGATTCAAGACCGAATTTGGAAACGGTTACACCGATTAGTGCAAATACACCAAATGGAGCGAATTTCATGACTAGGTTTGTGACCCAGAACATTGCGTCGGCTACACCTTGGAAGAAGGCTAGAACAGGACGTCCTCGTTCTCCAATCGCGGCTACTCCTAGACCGAATAATACCGCAAAGAAAATGATGGCAAGCATGTCACCTTCAGACATTGCTTGAATAATATTCTTTGGTACGATATCTACAATAATTTGTAATGTACCTTTTGATTCCTCATCTTCTGATGTTTCTACATAGGAAGAAATATCAGTTTTAGTTAGATCGTTCATATCGATTCCAGCACCAGGTTGGAATAAGTTTGCTGCTAATAAACCAACAACAATTGCAATCGTTGTGATGACTTCGAAATAAATAAGTGTTTTACCGCCAAGTCGACCTAATTTTTTCATGTCGCCAGTTCCAGCAACACCAACAATTAGCGTAGAAATAATAATCGGTACTACAATCATCTTAATTAAATTCAGGAAGATGTCACCAATAGGTTGTAAATATCCTTGGACTTCTGTATTTCCGTAGAAAACAGCACCAACAATTACACCTAGAAAAAGACCGATTAATATTTGGCTGGCTAAACTAAGTTTGAACTTTTTCAAGATTTAGTTCCCCCCATTTTATAACTAAGGACAATGCCTTAGTATAACTATAATGATGAATTACAGAATCCGACAAAATCCGACTAATCTGCTTTACTAATTATTTCGGAAAATAGCACTTGAATGAATTTTTTAATATTAATTTTTACTTTTCGGTCCTCATTATTCTCAATTTGGGCCATTAATTGGCGTATTTCTGTTAAATCGAAAAACCTTGGCGCATAGTATTCAAATTCAGAATTGGTATAATCAACGATACCTAAGTTAGCAAGGTTAATCATACTCGCAAAGATTGTACGACGAATGCGCTGCTCAATAGCTTTGGTTTCTTTTGATATTTCATCAGGCGTTGTTTTTGTCAGTTTAGCTAGGTTTTCGTAAATTTCCTTTAATGGAGGAAGAGGAGATATACCTGTTTTCTCCAGTACCAGATCTTCAATAATTCGAATAATATCCTCACTACCAACTTCAGCAACAATACCCATATCATTTAAAATCGTTTGGATATGATCGCGCGTTGTTTTTTTTCGATGAAGAACATTTGGTAATTCAAAATTCGATAATGATTGGCGGATAGCTAAAATTGAACTTTTTAAACGATACTGTTCTTCCGTTTTACGAAGAATAGACTCGACCTCGATTTTATTTATGGGCTTATGAATAAAGTACTCGACCCCATGATTATAAGCATCTGCCACCATGTCCTTGTTAACAACTTGCGAAATCATAATAACATTGCCTGTATATCCATTTTTGCGTAAGTGATCTAGTGTGCTAATACCATCTAATTTTGGCATTAATAAGTCAATTAAAATAAATTCAGGCTGTGTCATGAGAATTTGAGGAATGGCTTCTTGGCCGTTCGTTGCCTCACCAATAACGGTCCCCAATGTGCAATCATTAATAATTGATGTGAGCATTATGCGACTAGCTCGGTCGTCGTCAACGATAAAATAGCGCATAGTAACGCCCCCTATATATAGTTTTTATTAAATGTAATCGAAAAAGTAGTAACAGTGGCACTTGTAACTTCTATTCTACCCTGAAGTTGTTGAATCAATGTAAGTGCATGATGAAGGCCAATACCAGTGGATGCGTTACCCAATGAATCAAATTTAGTCGTGAAGCCAGCATCAAAAAGGGCTTCTAGGAAGTCTTGTGGAATGGCTGGTCCATCGTTACGAATAATAATTTGAATCGTTTCTTCGTGTTCAAGTACGGATAGTTCAATTACACCATCATTTTCAATCGCTTCAACTGCGTTCGATGTAATATTATTTATAATCGAAAGTAGGGCTAAATAATTTTTCGTGTGATGTGAAGTAGTCGTATTTAATTGAAATTGAATCGATTTCTTTAGGTATTTACTGTAATGCCTATTTGTATCAACCACAAATTGCATAAGTTGTGTTAAAGCATAGGACGGTTGATTATCGACCATAATTATATTTGAAAGCCCTGCGACAACACGTTGGGTGTTTTTTTTGATTTCATGGATTTCTTGTGAGATCCGCAATGCTTCTTGACCTAGTAATGTGTTATACGGCTGTATTTGTTTATAAAGTTGATAGCTATCATTCGTCAATTGCTCCACTAAGTGCATTGTTTGTTGCATATAAAGTGTTTCGGTATAGAGTTCGGAATGAATTGTTAAAAGCTCTTGCACTTTTCGCTTTTGTTCGGAAATTGTAATGGCACTAAAAATACCTACTACAAAAAAGCTTCGAAGTAACGCAACAATTAATAAGATGAATAGCTCGCGTGTCGTTATAAACTGCTGTCCTATTATTAACGATAGTAAAAGTTGTTCCATTACATTGGCGAAAAACTCAAAAATTGCACCATATAAACCAAGCTGTAATGGATATTCTTTTAAGGTTCTTAATGAAAGTCTATTAATGCATAATGCAAAAACGATATAAAACAGTCCTGCAGGTATATTTTGGATAAGTATTGATAAAAAATCCTCGTCTAAAACAATGACCCCAATTCCGGTACGGAAAAGGACAACCGTAAGGGCAGTAATTACGGAAGTTAGGATGATAGGGACTTGTGAAACTAATAGGGCAAAAAAGAATATAATGCTACCAAGTCCAAATCGAAACATAATGTGTTCGAATGGATATATTTTAAGCTCACTAACAACGGCAGTTGTAATTGCAATTAATAATAATTGAAAGAACAGGTGAAGTTTTGTGGGTGCTGAAAAAACAATTTTCTGCAGAATATCCACATCCTTTATGTGCGAATAGTATTTAGTTTAATGAAGTAGAAACTATTTGCATAGTATAACGCTTTAAACGATGGGGAAATAACATGGCTTACAAAAAAGAACTATCGCATTATGGCGATAGTTCAGAGGTACATAAATTGTATATGTTCAAATTTAATTTTAAATTTAGGTAAAAAAAAACCGCTACTCAAGGTAGCGGATAATAGTTAAATGGAGGAGGTAGAGGGATTCGAACCCCCGCGCGGTTTAACCCGCCTGTTAGTTTTCAAGACTAATCCCTTCAGCCGGACTTGGGTATACCTCCACAGTATAAATACGGCTTGTCTTATCGACATGAATTAATATAACATGGTTTGTTTTAATGGTCAATAGTTTTTCTTTTAAAAAGTTATTTTTTTTAGGAACCCTAATGGAATAGGTTTAAATTTACCCTAATTACGGGAATCTATTATTGATTAGTAGGGGTTATATGCATTTTTAAATAATATATTTGGGTGTATTTCATTGCATTTTAATGGAACGATTAGTATACTAATATTGCCGTGCTAGATGGGGAGGTAGCGGTGCCCTGTAACTTGCAATCCGCTCTAGCAAGATTGAATCCCTATACTGAGGTTGTCCGTATTGTTTGGTCTGCCTTTTGCACGTAGTGTTGACGGTTGGGTCCTGCGCAATGGGTACCCACGAACCATGTCAGGTCCGGAAGGAAGCAGCATTAAGTGGTATCACTCATGTGCCGCGGGGTTGCCTAACTTGAGCTGGCGACAGGAGTAACGCTTATGTGCGGCAATCGAAGTTAGGTGCACGGCATTAAATTGTCTATCAAAGCATTCGTCAATACGACGAATGCTTTTTTTTATTGTTTTTATGTGGAGAATTGAAATATGGATTGGAGCGGAAATACATGAAGCGGATTGAAATACTTTTGCGCAGACTATTGTTTTCATTTGCGGTCGCAACATTATTTACATATAATTTTACAACCTTTTCTGAAACCTATTATGGATTACCGGTAATAACGATTGTAATTGTGTTCGTTTTATTTGCCTTATCCTGGCGTTTAGAAAAAGAATTTCTTCATTTATTTCTTAAAAAAGAAGAAGGTCATGATACCTCCATGTGGGGAGACTTTGAACAACGTAATCCTCGCGTTGCAAAATTAATGTGGCAAAGCATTGTAACGATCGGCGCACTCCATTTATTTTATTTAGCTTTAGACTTACTTCATCTAATAGAGGTGAATGGGCAGCGTATGCAATTATTTGCAATTGCATTTTTAATAACGGTGATTTTTCGTCTAGTAGATGGAGATACTTACCGAAAATAACAGGGTAATTATGCTATAATTAAGTTACTGAAATTAACGATAGAAAGGGGAGAGAATTTTGACATATCAAGCGTTTTATCGTGTTTATAGACCGCAGTCATTCCGAGAAATGTCAGGTCAAACCCATGTCAAAAGGACGCTACAAAATGCTCTTCTAGCAAATAAAACGACACATGCATATCTTTTCTCAGGTCCTCGTGGTACAGGTAAAACGAGTGCAGCGAAAATTTTTGCGAAGGCATTAAACTGCGAAAATGCCCCAGCGATGGAGCCGTGTAATGAATGTGCGACATGTTTAAGTATTACAGAGGGGTCACATACAGATGTAATTGAATTTGATGCGGCTTCTAACTCCCGTGTTGAGGAAATGCGGGATATTATTGAAAAAGTCCGATTTGCACCAGCAAGTGCGCGTTTCAAAGTTTATATCATCGATGAGGTGCATATGCTTTCTACAAGTGCATTTAATGCGCTATTAAAAACGCTAGAGGAACCGCCAGCACATGCTGTATTTATTTTAGCAACGACAGAGCCTCATAAGCTACCGGCAACAATTATCTCTCGTTGTCAGCGATTTGATTTCAAACGTTTATCAACCCAAGATATTTTAGAGCGTATGAAGGTTGTTTTAGAAGATATTACAATGCCGTATGAAGAGCAAGCGTTAAAAGTAATTGCACAAGCTGCCGCTGGTGGTATGCGTGATGCACTTAGTCTGCTTGATCAAGTTGTATCGTTTAGCGGGGAATCATTGAGGTTGGAGGATACGCTTCTTGTAACGGGGTCTGTAAGCCAGGATGTATTTTATGAATTAACATGTGCGTTACAACAAAAAGATGTGGCGACTGTTCTTTCTTTAATAGAAGGTTTAATTGCTGATGGCAAGGAGCCTTTACGATTAGCAGAAGATTTCATAACATTTTTCCGTGATTTATTACTTCTACAAACAGATAGTGATCTAGCGGAATTATTAGAGCTTATTTCAGCCGAAGAAAAATTCCTGGATTTAGCGCATAATTTTGATGCGGATACGCTTTACGGTTTTATTGATATTTTGGCGAAAACACAACAAGAGATGCGTTTCTCACATCACACTAAAATTTACTTAGAAACAGCACTTATTAAAATGGCGCAACATTCTTCGGTTGGGAATGGAAGTGGTGGGGTGGTTCATTCTACAACCGCCTCGAACCCAATACTAGAAGAAAAAATTGCAACACTTGAAAATATGGTGCGTCAATTATCTGCGCAAATACAAGCAGGTGTTGGTACGGCGCAAGGTAATGGGCAAGCAAATGAGCAAGCCCAAACGGCAAAACCGCGTGTGAAAACACAAAATGGTTATACAGCACCGATTGGACGTATTAAAGAAGTATTAAAAGATGCCACTAAACCTGACATTCAAAAAATGAAAACGGTTTGGGCAAAAGCGATGAGTCAATTAACAAAATCTCAAGCAGCTTTATTAGCTGATGCGGAACCAATTGCCGCATCTCCAAGTGCATTTGTGTTAAAATTCAAGTATGATATTCATTGTCAAATGGTAGCAGAAAACAAAGCACTTACAGCCATGTTTACTCAAATTTTAGCGTCGGATTTAGGCGTAGTTTATGAAATGCTATGCATACCAGATGAGGCGTGGACAGCAGTTCGCGAAGCCTTCATTCGTGAAAATGGTTTGAACAATAAAAATGAATCAGAAACAATGGCGGAAGAAAATGATGCGGCAGATCCGTATATCGCAGATCAGCAACAGCTGCCGTCAGAGGATCCAATTATTGTTGAAGCAGAGAAAATGTTCGGCAAGGACTTTGTTGAAGTTATCGAAGAATAAACTAAAGTGAACTAATAGGAGGAATTTTCAATGCGTGGTATGGGTAATATGCAAGGTATGATGAAAAAAATGCAAAAAATGCAAAAAGAAATGCTAGAGGCTCAAGAAGCCCTAAATGAGCAAGTGTTCGAAGGTGCTGCTGGTGGTGGCATGGTTAAAGTAACAGTTAACGGCCAACGCGAAATTCTTAATGTAAATTTAGATGAATCAGTAGTAGATCCTGAAGATATCGAAATGCTACAAGATTTAATCGTTATCGCGACAAACGATGCACTTAAAAAAGTAGAAGATACAACATCTTCAACGATGGGCAAATTTACTCAAGGCATGAACCTTCCATTCTAGGAGGAATATAAATGTACTATCCCGAACCAATATCGAGATTAATCGATAGCTTCATGAAACTTCCAGGTATTGGACAAAAAACGGCGGCGCGTTTAGCATTCCACGTTTTAACGATGAAGGAAGACACTGTTTCTAGTTTTGCAAAGGCACTAATCGATGCAAAACGAAATCTAATGTATTGTACGAATTGTGGTCATATTACAGATATTGACCCATGTCATATTTGTTCTGATAAGCAACGTGATGTATCGATGATTTGTGTCGTTCAAGATACGAAAGATGTCATTGCGTTGGAAAAAATGCGTGATTTCCAAGGGCTGTATCATGTTCTCCATGGTGCGATTTCACCGATGGACGGAGTTGGACCCGAAGATATTAACGTTGCATCACTTTTAACGCGCCTACACGATGAGCGTGTGCAAGAGTTGATTTTAGCTACAAACCCAACAATTGAAGGGGAAGCAACGGCGATGTATATATCTCGTTTAGTAAAACCTTCAGGAATTAAAACAACACGTATTGCGCACGGGCTACCAGTTGGTGGCGACTTAGAATATGCGGATGAAGTGACATTATCAAAAGCGCTAGAAGGCCGACGTGAACTATAAAGAGGGATGTAAATGTTATTTTCGCGCAAAGGTAAGTTGAAAAAAGAATTCGATGAAAGCTTGGTTTCTGTACTTAAAGAAACAAAGGATGATTGGACGCATGCGAAAGCGATGGAAGGCTTATCTGATGATTATAATCTAGATGTTATCGCACAGCGTAAAATCGCTGAAAGTGTGCACTTCTTTTTATTCAAAGAAGCACGGATTCGACGAGTTTTAATTAAATAACTACTATGAGCAATTGCAAAGGCATATATTCAAACATCTGATAAAGTGAAAGGGTGTTTGAATGGTAGGGATCGTAATCCTCCTTTGTATATTGCTTTTTTTATTAGTTATAATAGGAAGAAACACAAAAAAATCAACATTAGTAGAATGGGTTATGCTGTTCTGGTTCCGTTTAGCTTGTGCAATTGCAATTCTATTCTTTATCAATTTATTACTAAATGAAAATGGTTCAACGTTTGTTATGAATAGCTTCTCTATATTGATGATAACGATTTTAGGTTTACCGGGGTTGATATGTATTGGCGTTATTCATATATTCTTAAAAGAAATGTAAAAAAGGCTTGTGTAATTTAAGTTATAGTGATATATTAAGTGGAGTCGTTAACGCGGCTAAGAAATAATAAGAACATTTGTTGACATAACATCTTGAAGGTGTTAAGATATAAAAGTTACCGAAACGAACCGAGTTCGAATCAGTAAAGTTATTTTAAAAAGATGTTGACAAGCATAACGTCAGCGTGGTAAGATATAAGAGTTGTCACAAACGAGCGACAACGACATGAACCTTGAAAACTGAACAAGCAAAACGTTAATGAAACAACGTTTTAACAGACACTTGCTTAATCGCGGTGCTGATTAAAACAAAAATTATAGATATCAACTTTATGTTGATACGCTAGCAAAGCAATGAGCTTTCAAACTAACTATTATGGAGAGTTTGATCCTGGCTCAGGACGAACGCTGGCGGCATGCCTAATACATGCAAGTCGAGCGAATTGATGAGA
>JAZLIT010000235.1:0-4766 GCA_045617525.1 Solibacillus sp.
ACGACTTCCGCTGCAGTTTTTTGGCCTTTTGCAATATTTTCTCCAGCTGATTTATAAGAAATGCCGTAGTTTTTCATCATCGTAAATGGTGAACCATATGTCGGACTTGTATGGCTGAAATAGTTATTATCACGCATGTCCTGAGACTTGTACTTCGCTACTCTTGAAAGCTCCCAGTCTTCTTTCAATGCTGGTAGACCTGCTTTTGCTCTTTCAACATTTACGAGTTTGACAACTTCTTTCTCTATACTTGCTTGTTCATTTGAAGGAACATTAATTGTTTGCCCTGGGTAAATTTGATTTGGATTTGAAAGTTGTGGATTTAAATCGATTAACTCCTGTACACCTGTTTGCGTGTTAACGGCAATTTTCCAAAGTGTATCTCCTGAAATTACTGTATATGAACCTGCTGCCATAGCAGTCATTGGAACAACTAAAGATAAAGATAATACTGCGGCGATCGCCACTTTTTTAATATTTTTAAACATCTAACCATTCCTTTCGACTTGTTCTATTACCATAGTAACTAGTTTTCTAGAATAATTCATCCCTAAATATTTGGCAGGTTTTTTACAGTACGATTACAATGGAAACAATTGAGGTCAGGAATACCTTGGCATCGGGATTCTTACACTTTTTCGGCAGTAACACGATTGTAATATAGCTGTAATAGGAATATATTACTATGCTAATTTCACACTTTTAAACTGGCAAACTAATAAAAAAGACGCTATTCCAATTTAGGAAATGCGCCAATTTCTATAGGATTATTTTAAATTTGCAATGTCGTTTTGAGATATAATTTCAATGCCTTTATTTGCCCCTCAGTATTAGCTTCTTTTTTCCCAACAAGATTCGTCTCCAATAAAATACCATCTATGACATTTATAATGAAGGTAGCAATCGTACTAAGGGGCTGTTTTGGAGAGAATTCTCCGGTATCTATTCCTTTTTGGAGTATCTTGACATAGTTCTCCCTTGCACGATTGAAACGTATAAGTAAATACGGAATACGCTCCTTCCCTTCGCTACGCCATCCTGTGACGAAATATTCATAGGTAACTGCACTTATTTTATTAAATGAATCTTTATAGTACTCATCTAAAAGAGACTCTATGGTTTCCCAAACAGGTTGATTACTTTGAATAAGATTATGAATTTTCTTTTCAAACTGTTCGTCCCTTTCATTTAGAATGCACTTCAACATCTCTTCTGTACTAGAAAAATATTGATAGACTCCGCCTCTGCTCATCCCAGATACTTCAACAACGTCTTTCATAGTTGTAGGTTCAAAACCCTTCTGACAGAACACAGTTTCTGCAGCCCTCAATATTTCAAGTTTGCGATTTTCTTTGTATTGTTTCGACACTTTAGGTGACATTTGAAACCTTCTTTCAATAGGAGATTTTATTATGATTGTTAACAAACTGACTGCAATCAATGATGTACCCGAAATAATAAATGTCGTTACAACACCAAACAATTCGGAAAGAATTCCACCTAAAACCATTCCAATCAATGTTCCTAGTGTTGTCATACTGTTGATTATTCCAAATACGCGGCCAGTTTTATCCACTGGAGTGGTTTTTTGTACAATTATGTTTAAAGGTATAATCGCCGATCCGAAAGAAAAACCTGCTAGAAAAAATAGCATGGGATATGCAATTGAAAGAAATGTAGGGGGAAGTTGAGACATAAGAGCAAGCCCTACGAGTGAAACGCCAAGTCCTAACGCACCGAAACACATAGTACCTAGTGTCGAACGAATATGTTTTTTTGTGTAGATAGCTGATGCTATAAACATACCACCGCCACTAGCGGCCATACTATATCCCGCTATGGTTACAGGATCTTTAAAAATACCCCTTAAAAGGATCATAAATTGAGTGTCGGCGATTTGTAAAACGAGAAGCAACAATGTAGAAATAATTAAGCTAATTAAAATAACAGGAATTGTTTTTAGGAACGAGAATCCTTCTTTCATTTCCACTAGAAAATTAGAAATGATATTCACTTTTTGTTGTTCTTTTTCTTCAGTCTTAGGTTTTCGATTGTCCTTTGGAACGCCAAGTAAAAAGAGTGCTGACAAAGCAAACGTAAGCGCATCGATATAAAATGCCAATTGGATGCCTGCAGTCGCAACAATCATTCCGCTCAGTACTGGACCAATAATTTTTGCCCCATTATCAATCATCCCACTGATTCCCATTGCTGCTTGCATTTGACTATCTTCTACGATTTCTTTTAATTTACCATTTTTCGCTGGAATGAATAATGCCACAAACGAACTTTTTAAAAACAACAATACATATACATGCCATAGTTGGGTTGAAAATGCCACGCCCAGAACCAGGACCAAACAGAATAAATCAGAAATCAACATAATTAAGCGTCGGTCAAAACGATCACTTAGCACCCCGCTAATAGGGCCAAACAAAATCATAGGGCCTACAAACACTAACATTACACCAGACACTGCTAGTGGTGAAGCATTCCACTTTACAGCAACCAAAGTAATTACAGCTAAAATATCCAACCAGTTCCCAATAGCCGAAACAGTTTGGGAGGCAATTAAATACATAAAAGCCTTATTCCTGTACAGTAGTTTTGATTCAGAATCATTAGCCATCCTTATACCCCCATTTAAAAAAACTGACAACTGTGTCATTATTATAAAATGACACGGTTGTCAGTTTCAAGGAATAAATACAATATAAGTGAAAATAATTTAATTCTTTTCTATAGCTATTGCATTAGTTCGACTTTGACGTGCTCTGCTGCTTTCCAGCACTATGTTCAATGATTTCGTGTATGATCATTATTTGCCCCCAACACTGCCCTCCCACATTCCAAAAACGCCTCTAAAGCCTTGGACAATCGATTATTTTTTCGATACACAAATCCAATTTCAACAAAGCGATATGGCTCTGGTACAGTGTAATAATATAACTCTTCTTGATGACTCTTTGCTAAATGCTTCGAAATAAGCGCTACGCCTAACCCCGCTTTCACACAGCCTAGCATCCCTTCTATCGTACCGAATTCGATGGTTTTGGTTACAATGCCTTCCTCCCTTAACCACTGTTCCATTTTCCCTCTATAGGTACAGCCATTTCTAAAAACGAGGACTGATTGTTGCTCTAAAGTCATTGCCAACTTATTTTGTGCTAGAGGTTTATTCGATACTAACACTAACTCCTCCGTTAAAAACCGCTCAAATACGAGCTGGTCATGGCTCGTTGGATTGGTAATAAAAGCACCATCAATTTTAAACTGCAAAACATCCTCAACAAGCTCCGATGTAGAGCCGTTTTTCAACGTCAAATCAACCTGCGGGTAATCCTTTAAAAATAAGGTAAGCATTTTTGGGAGTCTTGTAGCAGTTGTAATATCCGTTGCACCGATTTGTAATAAGCCTTTTACTTCATGCTCTTGTAATGCCTCTATTGCTTCTTTATGAAGGTGTAACATTTGCGCGGCATAATGCGAAAAGGTCTTTCCTTCTTTCGTTAATAGAACCCCTTTATTCGACCGTATAAATAGTTGGTGACCGATTTCTTGCTCTAGCTTTGCCATGCGATTTGTAATATTCGATTGCACATAATTAAACTTCACAGCAGCCTTTGAAATATTTTGCTGCTCCGCTACCTCCATAAAAATATGTAAGTCCTTTATATTCATGTATAAGCCTCCATCAACTTTTGTGATAACGATTATCCTTTCTAATCATTTTACGTGATAGCCACAGTAAAATAAAATGAAAATTAAGAATATTTTACAACGATGGAGGTTCTTTATATGCTAATTAATATTATCTTACCTATTTTTTTAATTATTGTAGTTGGTTATGTTGCTGGTACGACAAAAATTGTGTCGACAACTGGTATTCAAACGATTAATAATTTTGTGTTTTATATTGCCCTACCCGCCCTACTTTTTCATGCAACTGCCACTGCACCTTTCAAGGAGTTATTAAATTGGCAGTTTATCGCGGCAAATCTTAGTGGTATTTTTGGCAGCTTCCTTGTAGCATTTGTCATTTCAAAATCAGTATTTAAGCATTCGAGACAAGAAGCTAGTTTGTATGGTATGAACGCAAGCTATGGTACAACTGGCTATATGGGCATTCCACTTGTCATCGCAGCTTTCGGTCCAGATGCAGCATTGCCAGCCGCACTTGCCACTCTATTACATAACATACCTATTATTATGATTGTGTTATTACTCTGTGAAGATAACAGTAATAAAAATGTTCTTAAACGACTAAAGCCGATTTTCACGAGTCCTTTAACTATTTCTGTCGCATTAGGATTCATTGTCTCAGCACTTCAATTACCGCTTCCAACTGCGGTTAACACTTTTACTTCATTACTTGCAAATGCATCAGGTGCAACTGCACTATTTGCAATCGGTTTAAGTTTCGTAGGGCAATTTGCGATTCGAAAGGAACAGGATATTTCATTGAACGAAGTTTCGATTATCGTTGCTTTAAAACTATTTTTACAACCACTCATTACCTTTTTATATATACATTTTTTATTTGACTTAGATCCTTTATGGGCAGCAGTTTCACTCGTTATGGCAGCGTTGCCAGTAGGCGCCGGTGTATTTGTCTTCGCACAAAAATATAATGTCTATACAAGAATAACGTTAGTAGCAATTATGGTATCGATCGTCCTTTCTTTTTTCTCACTAACATTTTTTATTAATAGAATATAATGCAGTAATCCGGGAAGTTTAACTGCTTGGATGAATTCTGACGATCA
>JAZLIT010000236.1:0-4944 GCA_045617525.1 Solibacillus sp.
CTGAAAGACGATCAGGTAGATAGGTTCGAGGTGGAAGTGCGGTGACGTATGGAGCTGACGAATACTAATCGGTCGAGGACTTAACCACAATTTATTGCATAAATTTCAATGAAACGTTTATCCAGTTTTGAAAGAACAATCTTTCTAGGAGAGCTTCAAGATACAAGTAGGACGAGGAAGCGATTGAGTGAGTGAAGGAGCGTATTAACATACGTGACTGAACGAATGATTGAGCTGACGAAGTAATACGCCGTATATTGGAGGTCGACATAGTGAAGTGATGATGGCAGAGAGGCCACACCCGTTCCCATACCGAACACGGAAGTTAAGCTCTCTAGCGCCGATGGTAGTTGGGGGATTCCCCCTGTGAGAGTAGGACGTCGCTTCGCACACCAAGACCTTTTAGAAGGTCTTTTTTTTATACCTAAAAGCCCCCAACTACCAAACACCGAAGGTGAGTTCGGCGCGGTTACAAAAGTGAAAACTAATTATACATCCAATACATCAGCAAAGTTGAGACACCAAGAGGCGTCAGGGCCAAGAAGTTCGAGGAAGCAAAGTTGTGAGGAGCGTAAGCGTACAGAGTACGTGCGCACCGGAGTAACGAAGCTGACGAAGAAATTCGCCGGCCATCACGTCTCGGAAGTAGCGCTGATGGTAGTTGGGGGCTTCCCCTGTGAGAGATAGACGAGCGCTTCGCACACCAAGACCTTTTTGAAGGTCTTTTTTTTATGCCTAAAAAAGCCCCAACTACCAAACACCGAAGGTGAGTTCGGCGCGACTACAAAAGTGAAAACTAATTAACCATCCAATACATAAGCAAAGTTGAAACAGCAAGAGGCGTCAGGGCCAAGAAGTTCGAGGAAGCAAAGTTGCGAGAAGCGTAAGCGTACAGAGTACGTGCGCACCGGAGTAACGAAGCTGACGAAGAAATTCGCCGGCCATCACTCTTCGAAGGCAGCGATGGTAGTTGAGGCCCCTCTGTGAGAAATAGACGAGCGCTTCGCACTAAAAGGACCCAAAGTAATATGCTTTGGGTTCTTTGTCGTTTAATATTTAATTTAAGCTAAGAAATGAAAAAATTCAAAAATGTCTTTTTCCTTATGAGAAAATAAAGTAATTATAAAGTTTTAAAACTTTAGCTTTAAGCTTGTTATAGTTTTAATAGGAGGAATTTTATGCCACCGCAAATTTTACTAGTAGAAGATGATTTTGAAATTGCACAAATTGTAAAGGATACATTAAATCATGAAGGATATCACGTTGTATGGGCCACGACGGGATTAGAAGGATTAGAGGATTTTCAACAACAACCTTTTGATCTAGTACTTGTGGATTGGATGATGCCTGAAATGGATGGTGTAACGTTGACGGAACATATTCGCCTGCAAAGTGATGTGCCAATCATTATGATTAGTGCTCGTAATGAAGAAAATGATAAAGTTAGAGGCTTACAAGGAGCTGACGATTATTTAGTAAAGCCCTTTTCGTTAGAAGAATTAAAAGCTCGTGTTCAATCACATTTACGAAGGTGGCACCGTTACAATAAAGTGCAAACACAGACAGAAATAGAATCATTTTCAAATGCATTAAAAATTGATTGGGCGAGAGGGCAGGCTTGGTTAAAAGAAGAAGAGCTAGAGCTGACACTTAAAGAATTTGCAGTGTTAAAAATTCTGGTGCAAAATGCGGGACAGATTTTTACGAAAGAGCAGTTGTATCTCCATGTATGGCAGCAGTCAAATTTTATGGATACGAATACAGTGACCGTGCATATTAAATCGTTACGAGAGAAATTACACGATTCGGTGAAAACCCCTTACTTTATTCAAACGGTTTGGGGGAAAGGCTACCGTTTTATTGGCGATGCTTTATGAAAATCAAAACATGGTTATTATTAACCTATTTTCTTGTGATGCTGTTACCATTGTTCGGTGTATATGGACTTTATTTATCAATTAATAACTATTATCAAGATAAACAGGTTGCGGAGTATTTTGAGAAACGTTCGACCTTGACTCCGATTAAAGCAGTGGTTGAGCAGGTTGAATTGTATCAGTTAGATGCTGATTTTTCAGCGCTTGAAAAGCTTGTATCGAAGAATATACAAATTGTATTGTATGGAACAAATGGCCAAATTTTTTACACATCTAATCCACTGCTTTCACAAGTAGGAAGTTTCGAAAATAAAAAGGATATTTATCAAGGATTATATGAATTTAAACAAAATTATCAAACGTTTATTTATAAAGAGCCTATTTATGTAAAAGGGCGAATGATCGGTATATATGAGGTGACTTTGCTTCGTACGGAATGGGTGGAGCAGGTAAATAAGCAAACATATTTTGTGGCAGGTAGTATCATTTTATTGCTTGTTATTATTTATAGTGGAATTATTTATTTTTTAAATCGCCGTTTAAATCACCCCGCGAGAGAACTGATGCTTCAAATGAAGGCTTTTGCAAAAGGTGAAAATACACCTTCTACATTGCATGAGAAGAAGGATGAACTTGGGGAATTAGCGTGGAGTTTTCGCATAATGCAACAAGAGATCGAACAGGTTCGTCAGCAAGTTTACCAGGAGCAGCAGCAAAAGGAGTTTATAATTGCGAGTCTTTCACATGATTTAAAAACACCTTTGACATCAATTCAAGCTTATGCAGAAGGCTTAAAAGAGAGGGAGTTGTCACCGCGGGAACAACTTAATTATATTGAGGTAATCGTTAGTAAATCTGATTTCATGAAGCAGATACTCGATGATTTAATGATGTATACATTACTTAAATCGCCTTCGTATACGCTTCATTTAGTAGAAGTTGAAGGTGCTGAGTTTTTTGAAATGTTATTGGCCGATTATGAACAGGTATGTAGAGAAAAGGGCTTTTCTGCATTTACCTTCGTACAGGTAGATAGTATGTATGATGTAAATCCAAAGCAATTAATGCGAGTTGTAGATAATTTGATCGCAAATGCATGGCACTATACGGAGCCTGGCGGAAAAATTAGTATGAGTGCTTTTGAGCCAGCAATGATTCCTCAGAATTATCCTCATTGGATTTCGTCACAGCTTATTAAAAAAACGGGTGTGTATATCATTATTCATAATAGTGGAGAAGCTATTCCATTAGAACAACAGGAACAATTATTTGAACCGCTTTATCAGCTCGACCAGTCTCGTAGCAAAAAGGGACAGCGTGGTGCAGGGTTAGGACTTAGTATTGCAAAGCAAATTATTGAAAAGCATGGTGGGCGTATTAGCATCGCGTCAAATAAACAACAAGGGACAGCTGTAATTTGTTGGCTTCCCCAAAAAGGAGATTAAATGATGAGGAAATTAATATATATTGGCACATTAACAGCGGCTTTATTGTTAGGAGCATGTACAGATGCTACGAGCAATTTAACGCCTCAGGAAATTATTGATCAAGCTGTGCAGGAAACAACGACATTAACTGCATATTACGGAGAATATGTTATGGATTTAGGGGATGGTCAATCAACAGTTGTTAAGGAGTGGGTAAATGGTAGTCAGCGTCGAATGGAGTTACAAAGCGATAATGAGCACATCATTTCAGTTAATGATGGAAAAGCGTTGAGAATCCTTGATGTGAATGGAAATATAGTACAAGAATTTAATTTTTCAAAAGAAGACACGAATCCTTTTATTGCACAGTCACCAAAAGAACAGGCAACGATGATGCTAAGGTTGGTGGAAGATACACATGAAATTAGCGTAGTGGGGCAAGAAAAGATTGCTGGACGAAATACGTACCATATTATCGCTCAGGCACAAGAAGAAGGATTATTTGGAGATTTAGAAATCTGGGTAGATAAAGAAAACTGGATGGTATTAAAGTCGATTTCAAATAGTGCGGATATAAAAGTAGTGACTGAGTTTACACATTTTGATGTGTCACCAAAATTTGAAGCGGATCAATTTGTGTTAAAAATTCCTGAAGGTGCGGTAATTGAACAGCAGGAAATGAATATGACCTTTGAACAAGTAGAACTGGAGGTTGTAAAAGAGCAGCTAGGTGAATTTTTAGTATTTAATGAAAATGATTTAACGCTCGAGTCAGTTCAAGATTATGGTTCAGAAGGCCATGTAGAATACGCACTGAATTATAGTAAGAATGGAGAGAAGTGGTTGACACTATCAGTATTCCCTACGGTAGAAACGGATGAGGGTGATTCTTTAGGTGAAGAGAAGATTACGATACGAAATATAGAGGGCGAGAAATTAGAACTAGGTGAATTCCGTCTTATTTCATGGTCAGAAAATAATCTGTCTTACAGTGTCATTATCGATCACCCAGACATTGAATTTGAAGAAATCTATGAATTAATTGAAGAAATGGTGCTTGTTAAATAAAAATAGCGTACGGCTCAGTAAATAAAACTGAGCCGTATTTTTTTACGATTGTGACTAAAAAATATAAGTTCCTTCTATTAAATGGATAATTGTAAATGAGTGTATTTAAGAAGTTTTATGAGGCTTATTCTTTAAATCATCTAAGTCAATAATTTAATGATATAATGGCGTCATAATACGAAAATGACTCAAAAAGGAGCTACACATGTCAAAAAAACAAATCTGGTTCGAAGTTGAAGAAAATGAAACAATCGAACAATGTTTAGATAGAATGAAGAAGCAAGGCTATATGCCAGTTGGTCGAAGAGAAGAACCGGTCTTTCATGAGGTAAATGGAGAACCGACAGTTTTACGTCAAAAAATCATGTTTAAAGGTGTTTTAAGCGAATAAATCATCATCCACGTTCAAAAGACGAACATTAATGTTTCACGAAAAAATATCGTTCGTATTTTTGTATTGCATTTCTGTGCAACCCTTGTTAAACTGTGAAAAGGAAAAACATTTAAACCCACATATATGTTAGAGGATATGGCTCTAACGTTTCTACCCGACGCCTTAAATGTCGGACTAT
>JAZLIT010000237.1:0-1153 GCA_045617525.1 Solibacillus sp.
TTCACTACCGTCGCGTAAATTTTAACTGAATTATCTGATTTTTTATTTTTCCGTTTAAGAAGAAAAACGAAGACACCTAAGCAGAGGTAGTGAACATCCATTTTTTTACTATAACCTTTGACGAGGGAGACAGATACGTGAAAACCTTTATGGTACAGCTTTACCAGCGATTGTTCGAATCCAAATGTGTGCGGATTTCCAAGGTGCTGCTTTTAATAAGCGGCTAATTTTTAAGTATGTCTTCGAACTATTCGTGTTCAGCTGTGCTAGCACATGCAAACAATAGACGATCATCGCAATATACACTTGATTATGTACGGCTTGTTCGCTTTGCCCGTAGAACTTTTTGATGTTCAAGTGCTGCTTCAACCATTTGAAAAACAACTCAATCGCCCAGCGTGATTTGTACAATTCGGCGATTTCGTCAGCGCTCAATTCAAATCGATTTGTGATCAAATGCAGTTCTTTCCCTTTCGTATCTAATACTTTAATGAGACGAAAGACATTTTCAGCACGATTTTTTATCGTGCCAATAAGGATCATTTCATCGGATAACACAATAGATTCTTGAGGTAGCTCAAATGGCTCGAGTACACGGATAACGGCGTTTTTTCGCAAGCGAGACACAAAGAAATAACCGTCGTCAGTCATTCCGTCAAATCGCTTGTAATCAAGATAACCGCGGTCGAAAACGTACATGCAATCTTTATCATCTACGAGTACCTCTAGTTGGCCACGATCATGTTCGATAGCGTTTGTCAGAACGGCTTTGTCAGGATACGAACAGCCCTTTTCTAAGTAAACAAGGCGTAAATGAAGTTTAACACCTGATTTCGTTTTCCTGAATTCAGCCCATTTATGGTTGTTTAAGTTCAATGGCAACGTACTCGAATCAATGATTTTCAGTGGTGTCGTCGCTTTACGTCGCTGTTCAAAATGCGATTTCTCATGAATTTGAGTGACTAAATCGAGAAATACCTGCTGGAACACGTCTGTCGGCACTTGATTTAAACGACGCCCTAACTGTGAAAAGCTAATTGATTCTAAATCTGTTGCTTTTTGAAGGTCGTCTGAAAATAATGTATTACTGACAGCACGCAGGCCTTCGTTTTGTGGAAGAAATCGGTGAAAACCATTGTTCAAATGATGTTTT
>JAZLIT010000238.1:0-5953 GCA_045617525.1 Solibacillus sp.
AGGAGCAACGGGAGCAACGGGAGCAACAGGTGACATCGGTCCAACAGGAGCAACCGGTCCAACAGGAGGAACGGGAGCAACGGGAGCAACAGGAGCAACCGGAGGAACGGGAGCAACAGGAGCAACTGGAGCAACAGGAGCAACAGGAGCAACAGGAGCAACAGGAGCAACAGGAGCAACCGGAGCCACAGGAGCAACAGGAGCAACAGGTGCAACAGGTGCAACAGGTGCAACAGGAGCAACCGGAGCAACAGGAGCAACGGGAGCAACGGGACCAACAGGTGACATCGGTCCAACAGGAGCAACCGGTCCAACAGGAGGAACGGGAGCAACGGGAGCAACAGGAGCCACAGGAGCCACAGGAGCCACAGGAGCCACAGGACCAACGGGTGCAACCGGAGCAACGGGAGCAACAGGAGCCACAGGAGCAACGGGAACAACCGGAGCCGGGTTATTGGAATATGGATATATTTACAATGTGTCTAATCAAACTGTGACTGCAAATGATGATGTTGATTTTGCTATAAATGGAGTACTTACACCTGGAATTACTCATACACCAGGTAGCTCCAACATTGTAGTTACAACACCAGGTGATTACAATATTACATTCGCTACGACAACCAATGAGCCTAGCCAATTTGCAGTGTTTGTAAACGGTGCGGAGGTACCAGGAACACTTTATGGATCGGGATCCGGTGTTGTACAAAATAATGGATTTGTAATAATAACCCTTGAAGCTAACGATGTTGTAACACTAAGAAATGTTGGTTCAATTGTTAACCTCGCAACTGGGGTGGGCGGCACAGGAGCAAACGTAAACGCTTCTATTGTTCTAAGGAAATTAGATGATTAAAGTAGAGAAATATTCATTTCTAACTCTAGATTGAACTGATGTTTTTCATGAATGAAGGGGGCTGTCAAAAATTAGATTAAAATCTGAATTTTTAGCAGCCTTTTATTAGTTAATTTACAAAACCTCTTTTCAATATTTACGAATGAGGTTGAACGGTTGTCTATTCAAATCCGTATGTACAAAGATAATCACCAAGGGAATTCAATTTGTTAAGAAATGAAGGCGAATGCAAAAGAAGCTCTTGAGGACGAGCACCTTTCAACACTTTATGAAAAACATAAAGTAGATTTCGAAAGTGCGTTCGTTAATCTCAAGGGCAATTTGCCTTCACGTGATTTCTACTGCGTGATTAAACAACTGAACAGAGTTTCGCCATGGGCCATAATTTGATAAAGTTTGGGGTCATACGTCTCGGTAATTCCACAAATACAGCAAAAAACGGATTAGGAAAACTGCTCATTTTCCTAATCCGTTTTTATTTTGGGCTTTATAGCCTTTTCTTATGATCGGGCGTTTATTCCGGTTCTTTGGATGTAAGTTGTATATTTTTAGTCTATATTAAATATAATGCGGATATAATGTTGGATGAGACTCAATCCAATCTTTCATCTCTATAATCATCTCTTCATAAGAGGGGACCTTAAAATTAAAATCTTTCCGTTGATTCATAAGGGTTTTATCTACTTTTACTTTTAAATTAGGTAAAATAGTTATTTTCTCATCTTTGAAGTTTCGATTAAATAACTTTAAAAGGTCAAATTTATTGATGCTATTATTATTCACTAAATTGTATAACCCTGATAACTGGTCGCTTCCTGCTTTCTCCATCGCCTTAGCTAACGTTAACGTCGTTACTCCCGTCCAAATGGCCCCTGTATAGCCATGTATCGTTCCTTTTTGCTTCATAAACCAATTAAATAAGCCAATACCGTCTTCCTTCATATCAGGACCAATGATTGAATTTCTAAATGTTAGATGTCTTTCACTTTCGATTTCTCCTAAAGCCTTCGTGCGATCATAAAAGGTTTCTCCATCACGAAGACTATCCTCATAATAGGGGGCCTTTTTCCCTGAAAACACACAATCTGTACTCATATGGAATAACTTTTTATGTTCATCGGCTTGGAGTGTTTCAACAATGATATGTGGTAAATAGCTGTTAAAAAAGACCGCATTAGAAGGCGCTTTATCACAAGCATCGTTTAATACACCGATACAATTAATCACAATATCGTAGTCCAAATCAAGGAGAAGGGATCGTAAAAATACTTCATCTGTTAGATCACCATTCACATTGTGACCATACAAAAAAGGACTTCTTGAATACGTAATTACTTCATGCCCTTTTTCTAATAAATAAAGGGAAATCATATGGCCAGCCATTCCAGTTGCACCTAGCACTAAATATTTCATACTAATTGCCGCCATTCCAAGCTTTTAATTCCTCTTGAACTAATGGGAGCGTCAATAATTTCTGTTTCACTTCATCGATTGTAAGAATTTTTGTGTTATTGGAGTTATAATCTTCAGTTAATGTAATTTTAGGAGATCCTAGATTAAGATATTTTGCATAGTTTAAATCACGATTGTCAGCTGGAATACGATAAAAATTGCCCATATCAATCGCCTTTGCTGCTTCTTCTTTTGTTAATAATACTTCATATATTTTCTCCCCGTGACGAGTACCTATTATATGAATTTCGTTATTGCCTTCAAATAACTCAATTAAAGCTTGAGCGAGGTCTTTAATATAAAAAGAGGGAGCTTTTTGCACCATAATGTCACCAGTAGAGGCGTTATGGTAAGCGTAGATCACCAAATCAACGGCTTCTTCTAAGCTCATGATAAAGCGCGTCATTTTTTCATCAGTAATTGTCAGTGGTTTTCCACTTTTAATTTGATCAATAAACAGTGGAATGACGGATCCTCTTGATGCCATTACATTCCCATATCGTGTCCCACAGATTAACGTTTCTTCAGGAGCCATTCTTGATTTTGCAATAAACGTTTTTTCCATCATTGCTTTAGAAATCCCCATGGCATTTACAGGATAAGCGGCCTTGTCGGTAGAAAGACAAATGACTTTTTTCACACCTGCTTGAATGGCTGAAGTTAGCATATTATTTGTGCCAAGGATATTAGTTTTGACAGCCTCTAAAGGGTAAAACTCGCAAGAAGGGACTTGTTTCAAGGCTGCAGCATGAAATACATAATCCACATTATACATAGCATCATTAATACTATGAATGTCTCTGACATCCCCAATATAGAACTTTAATTTATCATTTTGATATAAAGTCCGCATGTCATCTTGTTTCTTTTCATCTCTTGAAAAAATTCGGATTTCTTTAATATCTGTATTTAAAAAACGCCTTAATACTGCATTGCCAAATGAACCAGTGCCGCCAGTTATCAATAATATTTTATCTTTAAACAAGTTATATTCTCTCCAAACTTAAATGTAATATAATATTTTTTAGTTCTTTGATATATAGGGATAAAAAGCTAAATTTCAAATAAACACCCCATGCCGATAAAATTCCTTGAATAGTCTCTAAGTAAAATATTTATAATTTTACAGATGTATCTCTACTTATTTATATGAATGGGGGGAACTTTGGTTTGGGTACTACTAATAAAAATTTCACTCCATATTTAAAAGAAATGTAATTTTTGTAACATTATGCTAATTCCGAAATATGATACAGAAGATGAACACTAATAATTTTTACACCGAGTTGGAATATATTGGGGAGGTTATTATGAAATGAAAGATACTTGGCATGAGGATTTAATCGATTTCCTTGGGGGCCTTATTCGTCCGAAGGTATATGTAGAACTTGGGTTATTTCACTGTGATTTATTTAATCGCATGATTCCACATGCGGAAAAATTAATTGGGGTTGATATGAATCCTGAGGCAGGAGATTTTATGCAGCAGTCGGAAAAAGTGCGTTTTTTTAACGGTACTACTCAAGAATTTGCGCAAGAATTACAAGGAAATCCATTAGAAATCGACCTTTTGTTTATCGACGCGGACCATGCAAAAGAAGCAGTATTACAGGATTTTTATGACTATTTTCCATTTGTCGCACCACATGGTTTAATTTTGTTTCATGATACACACCCAAGGGATAATTGGATGATGCAAAGGGCTCTTTGCGACACAGCCTATCAAGCAATTGAAGAATTGGCAAAAAACACAACCGAGTATGAATTAATGACAATACCAGTTAACCCGGGTTTAACGCTTTGTAGAAAACGTAAAATGCAACTGTCTTGGCACGAGTAAGAAGTTTACTCTTCAGGGGAAATATGAATTAATTGAAGCAGGCTGTGATAGGGGCGTAACGGCTAAATTAACAGAGCCTAAAATAAAAAGAGACAAAAGAAGCCATATCTGGTGTGGCTTCTTTTGTCTTTTGTTTAAAATCAACTTTTTAAAGAATTGGATTTAACAAGTAAATCATTTTAAACTTTTAAAGTATAAATCCGACTCGGAACCTTCTAGAGGTTTGTTATACCAATAAGCATAGATGCCTAGATGCTTATCTAGCATCATCTCAATATAGCCTTCACTATTATAAGCGGGCGTTACAAAGCTAAACTTCATAGCAAACCTCTTTTCAAATATATATACTATTTTAATGATATAAACCTAACTATTTTAACCCTCTAAGATGTAAATCTGATTCTGAATTTTCTCTTGGGAAATTGTACCAATAGGCGAAAATCCCCGTATATTTACATTTAGGGCCTTTATTGACTAAAGCGAAATTAAAATCAGTATCCCCAGCATATTCTTTTCTCGTTAAGAATCTTGCATTTCCTATAAATAAGCGGCGAATAATTTTAAATTGACCTGGCCACAAATATCCATCGGTAGGCCGTTTAATAAATGCTTGCCCATCTTTTGTTAACATATTGTAATAGTAAATATCATACTCCCCATCAATTTGTTCTAACACATCAATAATTGTTGGCAAATATATATCGTCGCTATCAATAATTGCTACGTAATCTCCTGTTGCTTCTTCAATTAAACGATTATAACTTTCACTAGCACCAATATTTTGTTTATTTTTTAAGATTTTCAGTTGAGGGCATTTTTTCTGATAGTCTAGTAAAATATTTAGCGTGTTATCTGTTGAAGCATCATCACAAATAAGAATTTCATGTGCATACTGTTTTGGAATACTGTCTAACATTCGCATAATCCATTGCTCAGAATTATAAGCGGGTGTTAAGAAACTAAATTTTATTGGAATCACTCCTTTGTACCTTTTTGTTGAAGATGCCTATAACAACAAATCTCTCCAATACTATATGCACTAATAATTAAAAGATTAAGGACTCCTCCCTAGAAGGAGCTATTTACCAATAATTTGAACGGCTTCAAGCTTTTCTTAAATAGCGATCCTTTAAGCTGGTTTCTTTTTTGAAAAGGCATTTAAAGTATATAAACCTTGAGAGCAATTATGATGTTGTCATTAATGCCTGTGATCCAGATTTATCTCTATAAATGTGACTGCACATTATCTAGTTTCTTCCAATAGAAACTGCATAAAAAAAGAGAGATTATCATGTAAAATGTAAGTTACGACACAAAACATTTACGGAATGAGGAATTTTGGCTAATCAACACGCGTAAAAGTTTCATATGGATGATGTTGTAATAGTGATTTAAGGGGGAGAATTATGGGATATAAGTTTGAAATTATGACACAAGAACAAGCGGAAGAAATTGCATTTAATTGGCACTATGATTCTGAATATTCTTTTTACAATATGGAAGCAGATAAAGAAGATTTAGATGAGTTCTTAGACCCCGAAAAAAGAGGTGATTCAAACTTTATGGTTACTAAAGACAAGGATATTATAGGCTTCTTTAGCTTTAATAAAGTAGCTATAAATACTATAGATATAGGGTTAGGGATGAGACCGGATTTAATCGGTAATGGAAATGGATTAGAATTTTTAAAAGCAGGTTTAGAGTTTGCTAAATCAAAATATATACCCCAAACAATAACGTTATCAGTGGCAACTTTTAATCAGAGGGCGATAAAAGTATATAGAAAAATTGGATTTGAAGAAATT
>JAZLIT010000239.1:0-21560 GCA_045617525.1 Solibacillus sp.
CAAGACTGTTAATTTCAAATTCAGTCTCCACATTTAGTTGGATATACATCACTAATCACCTCTGGATTAGTATGTATGTCCTGAGCATTTTTGTACATGCTTATTCAAGCGGTAATGTACATATTTAAGTTAGCATTTATATTAATCAACTATGAATAACACTTCATTGCCAATAATATGTAGCAGTTAACACTCCATTTATACAACATATTTGACTTATTAAAGTTAGCTTGGCTATTTTTAACGACAACATTAAAACCCATTTTATGCTGAAAAACCCTCTTTCTATTTTAGAATAGTATCTCCGTTTTAGATGCAAATTATATAAGACGAAATAGTCAATTTTTGAAGAGGAGGGTCAAACAATGGCAAAGAAAAGTAAAACAAGCTTCACGAAAAGAAAGAAGCCGAAAAAAGATACGAATATTCGAGAGGAATATTCAAAAGAGTTTAACCAAGTAATTCATAATAATCCTCCTGAAGAAGTTAGGAAACACAGAGGAAAGTAAAGAAAGTACAGTAAGAGGGTGTGACCCATATTGTCACACCCTCTTCTATAACTTTTACGAGCGGCAGCTTTATCCCGATTCGCAAAAACTTGATTGCAAAACATACACAATTTAATACAATTCCCTTCAAAAAAATAGTAAATAACTAACTTTATTATAGTACAATAGAATTATATTTTAAGTTTTGTATTGAATTCCAAGTATAAATAGTTCATTGTTAGTTAAAATTATATGTATTCAATGTAAAAGACTAGTAAATAACGTCCCTGAAAAAGAGAGCGAATTCCATCGGCTGTAAGAAATCGCGTCAGTTACCTATTGAACCTACTTTTACCAGAACTTAGTCAAAAGCTAAGCGCGGTCTCGGCGTTATGAGAAAAGAGGAATGGTTCGCCATTCAACTTAGGTGGTACCGCGGATTCGCCCAATTCGTCCTATATTTTAGGATGAATTGGGCTTTTTTTATAGGGAGGAAAATTTTATGCGCATCGTCATTAAAATAGGTAGTAGTTCATTAACCAATTCTCGTGGTGAAATTGATTCATCTAAACTAGCAGATCATGTAGAGGCAATTAGTGTGCTTAAACATGCTGGTCATGAAGTCATTCTCGTATCTTCTGGTGCAATTGCAGCTGGCTTTAAACGTTTAGGTTATCCTGCTCGTCCTGTCACTATCAAAGGGAAACAAGCTGCTGCTGCTGTTGGACAAAGTTTACTTATTCAACATTACGCATCAACATTTGCATCCTATCAAATCGTCTCGGCCCAATTATTATTAACACGTGGCGATTTCACACATAAGAAGCGCTATAAAAATGCCTACGCAACACTTAGCGAACTACTTGAGCGTTCAGTTCTACCAATAATTAATGAAAATGATACCGTGTCCATTACCGAATTAACTTTTGGCGATAATGACATGCTATCTGCACTTGTAGCAGGTTTAATGCACGCAGATTTGCTTATTATTTTGACTGACGTTAACGGCCTTTATACGGCAAATCCGTCAACTGATCCTACTGCAAGCCAAATCAAGTCGCTCACTGAAGTAACGTCATCTATGCTACAAAGTGCGCGCGGAACAGGTTCGTCAGTTGGAACAGGTGGAATGGAGACAAAACTCCAGGCCGCGAACTATGCAATGGAAAACGGAATTAATACATTTATCGGTACAGGTAAAGGGTCTCAAAAGCTCCTTCAAATTGTAGCAGGCGATGGTGACGGAACGTACTGTCTTAAAAACGGGCAAACCGTACGTAATGAAAAACGTTGGGTTGCACTAACTGAAATATCAGGAAAAATTACTATCGATGCTGGCGCCTATCATGCATTAATCAAAGGTGGGAAAAGCCTACTTTTACCTGGTGTCCAAGCATTTGAAGGACATTTTGAAAGTGGTGAAGTTGTAGAAGTTTTACATGATAATCAATGCATTGGACGAGGCGTAATCGCATATGCAAGTGATGAGCTCCAACTTAAAATGGGCAAAAATAAATATCAACTTGATGAAAAAGCACCACCTGTTATCCATCGTGATCAATGGGTGCAATTATAAGGAGGCGTAACTATGGGTATTGCAATCGAAAATGAGGTAATAGTAAAAGGAAAACGTGCGAAAGAAGCAAGTCGTATTTTAAATCAGAAAACGACGGCTGATAAAGAAAATGTACTTCGAGTACTTGCACAACAATTACATGCTGATAGTGGTAAAATACTTGATGCAAACGCACTTGATATTGAAGCTGGCAAGATTAATCAAATGCCTGACGCCACGCTTGACCGTATTTTATTAACCGAAACACGTATTCAGGCAATGGTAGACGCAATATACGATTTAATCGAGTTACCCGACCCTATTGGCGAAGTACTTGAAGTAATCGAAAAGGAAAATGGCTTGAAAATCCACAAAAAACGCGTGCCACTGGGTGTCATTGGTATGATTTACGAAGCACGTCCGAATGTAACGATTGATGCAGCAACACTTGCCTTAAAAACAAATAATGCCGTGTTATTACGTGGAAGTTCATCGGCCATTCATTCGAATAAAGCAATTGTGGCATCCATTCAAACTGCCCTTTTAAAAGCAGAATTTCCGCAAGATGCTGTACTTTTAATCGAGGATACTTCGCGTGAAACAGCAAAAACGTTGTTTACATTAAATGAATACTTAGACGTACTCATTCCACGTGGCGGTAAAAAGCTCATCGATTTAGTGGTGCGCGAAGCATCTGTACCTGTTCTTGAAACAGGTGCTGGCAACTGTCATATATTCATCGATGAAAGTGCACAGTTGGAGATGGTACAGTCCATCATTATAAACGCGAAAACACAGCGACCTTCTGTTTGTAATGCGATTGAAAGCTTACTTATACACGAAGCCTTCTTAGCAGCACATGGTAAAAACTTACTTCAAACTTTATTGGATGCGCAAATTGAAATTTACGGCGACGAAACGGTTCGAGCTTTAGACGCACGTATTTTACCTGCTACAGAGGATCATTACGCAGAAGAATTTCTACGTTTAGCTTTGAGCATCAAGGTTGTATCAAAAGTCCAAGAAGCCATAGATCATATTCAGCACTTCGGCACAAAACATTCGGAAGCTATACTTACTGAAAACGCCAAGAATGCAGCACAATTCCTTCAGCAAGTGGACGCGGCGGCTGTTTATCACAATGCCTCAACACGTTTCACAGATGGCTTTGAATTCGGCTACGGCGCAGAAATTGGTATTTCCACACAGAAGCTACATGCACGTGGTCCAATGGGGTTACCTGCACTTACTTCCACAAAATATTTTATCTATGGCACAGGTCAAATTCGCAAATAGAAAAAGGAGTTTGCATTTATCTCATGCAAACTCCTTTTATCTAGCTATTACCGTAATCATATTGCTCAAGCTTTATCTTATTTTGGTCTAACATAACTTTCATTTTTGAACGCGCAACTTGAACATGTTTAGTTTCCCTAAAGGAATACATTTCACCATCTTTGAAATGAAGTTCATAATAGGCGCCACCTTTACGTTCAGGTCGATCTTCAAAATATTCAGCTCGCACAATATCGGACCAATCATAGAGATGCTCTTGTACTTGTAATACAGTACGGATTTGAATACCTTGTTGAGACATTTTCATATAACTTGACGAGCCGGCAATAAATATAAAAAACGCTACAACAGCTAGGCCTATACTCGTTCTAACCGCCCATTTTTTTAAGTCTGTAGCTAGCAACAACACACAAATACAAATTAACACAAAAATCCCTACGCCATAAAAAATATGATTGACAGTTGGCGTATAATAGACCCATGTATACTTTTCAAAAAAGAGCGTCATTGGAACCATCGCCGGTACAATCACAACTAAAAGTGGCGAAAATATAAAAAGACAAAATCCAAAGACTAAAAATAAATGTTTTACTTGGCCATTTTGATACATACACACCACCCTCTCTCCTAAATTATAGCAAAAATTTCGCATTAAATGAGCTTTTTATAAGATTCGGAATAATCAGGTTCAATTTCGTGTTATTCATACTAATTTGGAGGTACAACAATGAATTTAGCAGCGATCACAAAGCTAACGATTTCAATGGCAATTTTCGGTTCAATCGGCTTTTTTACAATCAACACAGGGATTCCTGCGATTGAACTTGTTTTTATCCGTTGCATATGCGCCACGTTAATTCTGATTGGTATATGGGCTCTTACTGGCGGATATAAAACTGAACGTTGGAGCAAAAACACCCTCTTACGTACAATGGTTTGTGGGGTATTTCTCGTCTTAAATTGGGTATTTTTATTCAAAGCATTTGAAGTGATGTCAATTTCAATTGCAATTTCCTTATATAATTTAGCCCCTATTTTCGTGTTGCTCATCGGTACGTTTTTTTTACGAGAACGCATCACTTTTATCGGTATTCTTGCGACGACGATTTGCTTTATTGGTAGTATTCTTATTGTTGGTGTCGATTATTTCAAAAGCATGGATGCGCTTTTTTCATCAGGCTTTATATGGGCAATTTTATCAGCGCTTTGCTATGCACTGACGATGCTTACAAGTCGTACCATTAAGGATATTTCATCCTATGCATTAACTTTCATTCAAACTGCTGTGGGCATTGTGATACTTGGTCCACTTTGCGATTTCACGTTGTTTCAAAACTTAACGACGTCGAATTGGCTGTATATATTAGGTACTGGTATTATACATACTGGCTTTGTTTATTATTTATTTTTTGATAGCGTACGTGTACTCCCTACAATGCTCATTTCTGTCCTCGTATTTGTGGACCCTGTTGTGGCAATTTTACTTGATGTGGTGTTACTTGATTTCGTACCGAGTACACTGCAAATTGTTGGAATTGTACTCATTTTCGGAAGTATTGTATGTACGGTTTTTATGCCTCAGAAGAAGCATGAAGAACATAGCACCTAATATAAAAGGTTCTGCGTCCAATGTTGGGGTGTACTGAGATTGATTCTAATTTCAGTACACCTTTTTTTGCGAACTGAGGTGAACACCCCCAAAATATTTTAGTACTAAAAAATAGGACGCTTTGCAATTATAATGAAAAACGCCCTTTATTCGTTTCATTTCATCACGTGGTAGCATTGACAACCCTTTACGTGATCATTAACCATGCCTACTGCTTGCATAAACGCATAACAAATCGTAGAACCTATAAATTTAAAGCCATCTTTCTTCAATTGCTTGCTCATTTTATCGCTAATTTCGCTCTTAGCAGGAACTTCCGAAAGTGAGGCAATTTCGTTGTTAATGGGCGTACCATCCACAAAGGACCAAATATAGTTCGAAAATGACCCGTGTTCAGCCTGAATTTTTAAATAGGCCTCCGCGTTACGAATAAACGCATTCACCTTTAATTTATTTCGAATAATACCTGGATCCGCTAATAATGCAGCGATTTTTCCTTCGTCATAGTCCTTCATTTTATGTGCATCAAATTGATCAAATACTTCGCGGTAATGCGTCCGCTTTTTCAACACGGTCCACCAGCTAAGGCCTGCCTGTGCCCCTTCTAGGCAAAGCATTTCAAAAAGCTGTTGGTCGTCAAAATTTGGAACGCCCCACTCTTCATCATGATACGCCACATATAGTGGATCTTTTCCTTCTACCCAAGCACATCTCATTGTCATTTCCTCCTTCACGTGACTTATCAGTTTTAAAGCTCTCGCCTAAGGAATAGCAAAGAAAATACTATAAATAGTGCACACAATGCTACTAAAACCCTATTTAATTGGCTTTTCTATTACTAGTATTACTGTTGTTTTAAAGATGTCTTTTACTGCCTTTTCATCTCATTTCAGTTTAACAGATTAGTAGAAAATATGATTCAGCTGAATTCCATTTTTTACTTTTAGCTTCAAGCTTAATAACTATCTAGCGAAATATATTATCTTTTAGCACAATTAAATCATAAAGTGCCCTATTCGGACTTTCTCAGTGCCTCCTGGTTATGCGCCTTTTTATGTTTAGGTGAAAAATGTCCCCAAATCTCGCTTTGGGGAATGGTTTTAGGCTATTTATAACAAGTGATAGAATACCCGCTTTAATTATTATTGATTCCTATATAATTTGGTCAAAGTGTTTAGTAATGTTAATTTGAAAATAGTTCGAATTTATTTACATAAAATTTCTGTATCCGTAAATAACAATAGTAAATGCAGAAAGGATTGGGTTAGTATATGAGAATAAAGATTATCATTCCATTACTTTTAATGTGTCTAATAGCTATAAATTCTGTTTTTTCAAAATCAGATATTGAATATTTCCCTCAAGATAAACCCCCAAGTATATTAGAGTTAGCCTTTATACGTGAATTAGGTCCATCTATTGTTGAAACAATGTCTTCAAATGGTAATAATCAATTATTCATGGATGGAAGAATCGAAAAAATTGAAAGAAATAAAGAAGATGATTATTATGACGTTACGTTAAGAGTTATTTCTTTCGAGGGTGCCCACAATCCGCCGTATCATCTTATTAACATCACATTCCGTATACCATCTGGTGAATCTTCAAATAAGTATAAAGTAATTTCAAATAAGGCCGTAATTTCATATAAAGTAAAAGCCATTACTCCCGACGAATATTTGGAATTATCTAAATTTACTGGGTAATTCCCGATTTTTTTACTGAAAAATATTGTTCAAGTGTTAAGTGAAATATAATTTCATTCCACTGCTTATTTGGATAGCCTAAATTTAAAGGGTTATAATGTATACAAATCAAACCAAATAAACGTCCCCAAATCAAAGTTAGCGCATAAAAAGTAAAGTCAAGAACGTTTATTTAACAGCGTTCTTGACTTTTTCTTTGTCACAAAAGTTTATACAGTTTTTGTACACCTTCTAAAAAATTCATTACCATCAAGGGTTTAAGAGCATTTTGGAGATTGTTGAATGATTGGGAGATGTCCTACTAAAAAATGAGCGCTTCTTGGTTTTACCAGCTTTGAGAAAATAGCCTTTATCAAAAACCGATACGAAGCCTCTAATCAAACCATCACTTTTTCAGCGGACCTCGCCACAATGGAATCTATAGTAGCGAGTCGCCTCTAACTTCTTATTTTATTTGACCAATTTTCGTCGCAGCTTCTACTTCAACTAAACTTCCTGTTTTCACATCGTAAATATAACCGTAAATCGGAATATATGGAGGTACTAATGCGTGGTTACGAATTTTTTCAACGTCCTCCACAACACTACCTGCTAAATCAGAAATCGTTAAGAAATCAATCGACTTCCCTGCATCTGATCCTGGTGTGGAGCCTGTATCCTTCCACTCACCATCAAATGAAGCAGTATCTAAACTATTTGCCAACAAGTCGCCAATAATTTCATTTGTAAATAGCTCCATACCACACTCTGTATGATGGATGACAAACCATTCCTTCGTGCCTAAAAGCTTATATGAAATAACTAAAGAGCGAATCGCATCTTCACTAGCACGACCACCTGCATTACGAATGACATGTGCATCACCTTCGCTAAGACCAGCATACTTGGCTGGATCAAGACGCGCGTCCATACATGTTAAAACGGCAAATTGGCGAGCTGGTGGTAATGCTAACTCACCCTTCCCACCAAAATTCTCAACATATTTCTTATTTGCTTCAAGGACCTCATTTAATACTTTACTCATTCTAATCCCCCATCCGTATAATCCGCACTTAATTACTAGGTTTTAATATACAATAACAATAAATGGAGGTAAATACAAATTAAGCCAATTGTTCGTATGAAAGCGTAAATTTTAATAATAACTTATTAAGCTCTTCCGGTGTTTCCTGCATATCACGCCTAATCCATTCAATGACCATCCCAATTATTGCATTCGCTTGATAGCTCGCGTTATATTCTATTTGTATCTGGTTAACTTCATCTGGCTGATTCAATGACCCCATCAAATAATTACGAATCACTTCATATAATCGATAATAATACATTAGTGGCGTTCTCCGATTAAATACTATCGCGTAAAACTGATCGAATTTTTTCACATGATGAAATATACGCACCATATGAGGCTGTAGTTTTTCGATTTTAAAATCAGTTATATGATACGGCTCATAGTAAGCACGCTGTAAATCTTCCGTAATTTCTTCAAAATACTCCTCAAACAACTCACTTACGTCCTGATAGTGTAAATAAAATGTGCCTCGATTTACCTGCGCTTCCTTGCAAAGCTCTGAAATCGATATTTTATCCAAGGACTTTTCTTGCAACAGCACTAGTATTGCCTCGTGCAAACTAGCCTTCGTTTTAATAATTCGTAAATCTTTTTTCATTTCCATCACCTTTAATGAACAATTATCACTTTTTTGTTTAGTAATGAACAAAATGACATTATACTGTCGCTTGTTTATCCATATTATTTAAATTATAATAATAACTGAACAGATGTTCAATAATTACCATTCAACTAGGGGGCATTTTATATGAAATTACAAGGTAAAGTAGCAATCGTAACGGGTGCGGCATCAGGTATGGGTAAAGCAATCGCAGAATTATATGCAAAAGAAGGCGCTAAAGTAGTCGTTTCTGATTACAATTTTGAAGGCGCTGAAGCAGTAGTTGCTGGAATTAAAGCAGCTGGCGGTGAAGCAATTGCAAATCGTGCGAACGTAGCTGAATTAGCTGACATCGAAGCAATGATCGAAGCAGCAACATCTACTTTTGGTAAATTAGATATCTTAGTAAACAACGCTGGTATCATGGATGGAATGGAACCAGTAGGCGAAGTTACCGATGAGAAATGGGATCGCTTATTTGCAGTTAACACAACAGGTGTAATGCGCGCAATGCGTATCGCGACAAACCTATTCTTAGAGCAAGGTCACGGCGTTATCGTAAATAACATTTCTGCTGGTGGATTAGCTGGTGGTCGTGCAGGTGCTGCTTATGTAGCTTCTAAACACGCTGTAACTGGTTTAACGAAAAACACGGGTTACATGTATGCTCAATCTGGTATCCGTTGTAACGGTATTGCTCCAGGTGGCGTAGCGACAAACATCGCTTCTTCAATGACAGGCGTGTCTCAATTCGGTTACGGTCGTCAACAAACTGGTAACGGCATTATGCCTCGCATTGGTCAACCAGAAGAAATCGCACAACTTGCATTATTCTTAGGTTCTGATGATTCAAGCTTCATTAATGGACAAGTAATTGCTGCTGACGCTGGTTGGACTGCATACTAAAATTTTCGAGATAAATATAACGCCACATTCGCAATTTTTGCGCATGCGGCGTTTTTGTATGTTTTGATTAGGAAAAGTATAAGCGACAGTTAAAAACTTAACTACCGAGTTGAGCCTGAAAATTCATTCTGTTTTCGATTTAACTCCTTTACCCATTCACTATCATTCCAAACATTTGGGTTATCAATCGTTTGATTTTCTCCACGCACCAAAAAATCATAGCTATCTTTTCCACCATCATACCAATCAACAATGACTAACTTGCCGTTTATATTACGTACAAGAAATTCAGTAACTTCACCACGACTACCTACTGTATATTTAATTTCCGCAGGTAATTTTAAATAGAGAAAACCCCCATCTGCGTCATTAGTATACTCCACTTCCCAAGCGCTGATCTCAATATTTTGTACCTTGTCATTATAATATGCTGAATGCAAATCAAATTGGGATTGAATTTTCTTTTGCATATACTGTTCAAGGCTTTCGTTATCGATAAATGTATCCAATTCAATATCCTCGCCGTTCCAGACCGCTTTATAATAGTCAGTCAGCGCTTTTACACACATTTCATAAGCCGTATCAGAGTCCTGAAGAGATAGTTCTCCTTCATTTTTAGGTACATACCTAGGAGAATCTTGTAATCCATTCTGTTCCGTGCTTGGCGTAGTTTCTGTGTTTACGGCATTATTTACCGAGACTACAGGCGTATTTTTTTCGTTATTATCAGTTGTTTCACTACATCCAACCAATACAATTCCAATTATGATAAGAGGAATTATTAATCTTGTCATAACAGCAGCTCCCTTTTCCAATAAGACGATAATGATACAATAATTAAGCCCCTAAGCGGATTGTGATGCCTTTTTTGATAGTTGAAAAGACTTTATAGCGATAATGATAAACCATGAAATAAGCGTAGGAATAAATGATGTTAAACAGATTAACACAGTTGCAAATGAATATTCCTTTTGCATAAACATAATGGAAACAGCAACGGGTAACGATATCAATAAAATTGCGATCAAGATTCGCGCTAAATGTCCTTTAATAAATGTGAAAGCAAGCAATGGAATTAAGAACCCAGTGACAATATAAAGTGTAGGTAAAAACAGACCCATGGCGATCACATCATTGAAGAGTGGAAATTCTGTTGTAAAATCAGGTGTAAAAACAAACAAAATACGTACACCAATTACAATCGCAAGTATTAGCCCCAACCTTAAATAATTCATGTATTTCCCCCTTCTACCATAGTGGTGGATCAATCCCCGTATCTTTTTGATACTTTTCAACGTATGGAGAAATCATAAAAATTGAAAAAAATAAAAAGCCAACGACAAATATAGCTATACCCCAAAGTGGAAGAGGTGTCCATGATGTGAGTGACATTACAGTAATCAAAATTAGCATGACTAAAAAATTAATGTGATTACTACTATTTTTAGGGTCTCGTACCTTTTTCTCGCCGCAAATCGTACACTGTTTCGCAATCAAAATTTCCTTCACTGTAAATTCCACATCACAGTTGACACAACATGCACGTGTATTATTTTTCGTTAACATGAATAATAACAATGCAACATCTACAAAAATGAATAAAAGAATAATCCATTCTAGTAATTCCATTGGCCTTGCAGAAATAAATGTTAGCATAGACACGACCAATAGAACTATTAATGGCAAAACAATGAGCAACCACGGTTTTTTTTGTTCCATTTGCTGGTGAAAATAACGGAACACTTTATATTGCACTAATCTTCCAGGCTTACGGCTAATTGCAATAAGCATCATGTAAGCAATCATCACTAAAATTATTCCGCCCACAAATGTGAGAACTAGCTGTAAAGATATTGCCTCATGAGATGTAAGTGATTGATTTTCATTTGCCGTAGTCAGCCCATTTTGCTGTTGAGATAAACCAAATAAAAATAGACCTACTACAATAAATAGGGGAAGAATGATTGGCACAAATGAACGTTCTTGTCGTTTCACTGTAAGTGATTGCTTAAGCTTATTTTTTTGCATAGTCGTCATTTTTATCTGACTGTATTCTTCCTTCCACTTATTCGCCATGACGTAACACCTCCCAATGTTCATTTTCAAGCTTTGGCTTCAATTGATGCCTTGCTCGTTGCAAGCGTGATTTCACCGTTGATACTGGAACATGTAGCATGTCCGATATTTCATTAATTGAAAAATCTTCATAGTAATGTAGCAAAATTGCTTCGCGATATTTAATAGGTAACGTTAAAATAACCCCTAAAATTAGCCCGCGCTCCTCGTTTACAAGTGCTTCCGCTTCAGCCGGTCTGTCGCTACGTGTAATTTTTTCGACTAGCAGCGCTTTTTTATTTTTCCAGCTTCTTAAATAGTCAGTACTTCGATTAATCGTCATTTTTGTTAAATAGGTTTTTACTTGTGCACGCGCTTCGAATTGATTGCTTTTGTGAAATTTATAAAAGACATCTTGCACGACTTCTTCCGCCGCATTTCGGTCCCTTGTATACACGAATGCGACGCGGTATAACGTATCGCTATATGTATCAATTAACTGTTCAATTTCCATCATTTCGCCTCCCTGTATATATTTAGACGGATTTTTATATGTTGTGGACGCATTTTTATTGAAATATTTTTATATTCTGTCTATTATATCGAAATAAAAACAGCTACACCTTTATTTATAAAGGTTTGTAGCTGTTAAACACACTCAATTAAATTTCAAATTTATCAATTGTCTGCTGTAATCTTTGCGAGAGTCGATTTAATTCTTGAGAAATCGTTACAACTTGTATCACAATCTCTTCCTGCACCTCAATTTGAGCCTGGGCTTCGGATGATAGTGTAGCTGTCCCTTTTGATAGGTCCACAAACTCACTAAACGATGCCGACACTTCCTCAGAATGCGCTGATTGCTCATCGGTTGTATTCGAAATATCCTGCATATTGACCGTAACAGCCTCAACTGAAGATACGATTTGATTAAATACGCTACCTAGTTTCACTACAGTCTGTGTGCCTAAATCCACTTGTTTCGTGCTATCTTGCATTTGCTCAATTGCTTCCTCTAATACGGATTTAAATGTCACTAATTTAACCCGAATTAGCTGAGATGATTGATTCGATTCTTCGGCAAGCTTTCTTACTTCCTGCGAAACAACTGCAAAGCCTTTACCATGCTCTCCTGCACGTGCCGCTTCAATCGCTGCATTTAATGCAAGTAAATTCGTTTGCTCGGCTACGCCTGAAATTAAATCGGCCATTTTATTAATCTCAGCGATTTGAGACCCTAATTGCTGAATTACTTGTTCCGACTGTAGCACGGAATCATGAATTGTTTCGATTTGCCCGACAAGATTTGACATCTCGTTTGACCCGATTTGAACTTGATTCATCGCTACTACCGTATGATCATTGACAAGTGACGATGATTCCGCAATTCCTTGCATATCTTTCGCAGCACTATCAATTGCTTCGAATGTATCTTCACTCAATGATAATTGGGTATAAGTTGCATTTTTCACTTCTTTTACAACAGATGATATTTGAGCATTTGAGCTATTCATTATGCCCATATTTTGCTGCATTGTTTGAGACATGGATGTTAACTCATTCATCAATGCTGTAATTTCTGCAATCATTTCTATATTTTTATCAGTCATTTTTTGGAACGATTCTGCAACAGTTTGAATTTCATCCTGCCCTTTTGTTTGAATTGTACTAGCAATAGCCTTAGCTTCTTTTAAGTTACCATCGGCCATTACGTTTGCAGCCAAGCTAATTTTTTCTAATGGTTTTAATTTTGTTCGGATAAATAGTGTTAATAGGACGATGATTATTACAATCATCAGTAAATTCATTGTAATTGATTTTTTGAATTCGGATTTAATGACAACATCCGTAATCGCACCAACATTACTCGCATCAATATCAACGCCCAATATGCCAATTACTTCTCCGTCTTTAACTATCGGTGCAAAAGCAGACAGATAATTTCCGTATTCCTCATCTACAATCACTTCAGAGCTTGATGTACCGGCCGCCAATACAGGTAATACTTCTTCAACGTCACCTGTAGCTACTTCCATTATGTCAGATGCATCTTCTGAACCTTTAGGCTGACCATCAATCATTATGTATTCTAAATCATCTTCAACTTTCATCGTATATACATACAGTGCACCTGTTTTTTCACGAAAATCATCAAGTGAATCCCGTAATTCCCAATATAAAGTACCTTCTACTGGGTTTTCTAAAAATGCCGAATAGGTATCTCCATCAATTTGCTCAGCAATATTCGCTGCGATATCTATACTGAAATTTCGTATTGCTAGCTCTACTGACTGTTTAGAACTCATATACATCATGACTGAATTACCAACTAAAATGCAAATCATTCCAATGACTAATCCAAGGGCAATTTTACTACTAAGCTTTTTCATAGTATTCTCCTTCTATAGTGTTTTTGTTATTTCAATATAAGTAAATCCTATCGTATCATAAAACTGTAAAAATATTACGGCTTTTTTTAGAAGTTATTGCATCATCTTCTATTTCTTTTAAATCACAAAAAAGCATGTGCTAGGCTTGAGTTATACCCATCCTAACACATGCATATCAATTATTTTATTCTGAACGTGATTCCGTCATTTGCTTCCAAACAGAGCCTTTTGCTTCCTCACCCTGTTCGATACGTGCAAGTGCCATTTTTGCTTGAAGCTTTACTTCAAATTCTTTATCCTGTGCTGCTTCTTTTAAAGCAGGAACTGCGATTTCCGTACCCGTTTCATACAAGTACATCGCAGCACGCCAGCGCACTAGTTTATTTTTATCTTGAAGAGCCGTAATCATTGCCGACTCAAATTCTTGTAGGCCTAAATCACTCATACAATCGCCTGCCGTACGACGAACTGCTGCGCTCTTATCCTGTAATGCTCTAGATAATGCAGGAACTACTGCTACATCTTCAATCATTCCAAGGTAAATCGTAGCTAAACGGCGGATCGACATTTGCTCATCTGCAAGTGCAGTCTCTAAAAGTGGTAAGTCGGATAATTCTGGATCAGGTAATTGGTCAAGCAATTGGAAGCGTGTTTGCCAATCTTCAGCTGCTTCAAACTCTGCTAAAGAAACTGGCTTCTTCTCAGATACCACTAATTTTTTTGTTGTATTTGCCGCCTCAACAATACGAGATAAGCGCTCCTGTGGGTACGTCGCTTGAATTTCTGCGACAACTGTATTTGCTACGTTTTCCTTTTCACCATATCGAATCCCGTAGTCTGACCATTCACGTTGGAAGATGTAATTCTCTTCCGCTGATTGTGTTTCAATTGCATCAAACGCCTCCTTGAAACGGTCGCCAGTGCTAATGCGTAATTCGCCTTCAGCATCAAATACTTTTACTTGAATTGGAATCCCTTTATACATTTGAACATTTACTTGAACTTCGCCAAAATGCTCGCCTGTTTGAATTGATGCTGCACTACCTTCGACCTTTTCACCGAGAACAGCACGGATATCTGCAAGGATATTTTCCCATGGAATTTTCGCATTACGTTCAACCGCTAAGAAATTTGCCACCTGGTAGATCCCTTTTACGCCTTCCACCCCAAAAATCGCTTTAATTTCTGGTTCGGCAGCAACAATATTATCCTTTGTGAAATTATAACTTTTGCCAAAAGGTAAATCTTGATCAATGACAATTTTCATTGAATTTGGACTTGGTGTTGGTTCGATAGTTAAAATTTTCATGTTTCGCTCTCCTTATCCGTTAACTAGTTCTTCTAAGTAAGACCAGCGCTCAAGTAAATGTTCATAATGACTGTTTAATGCATCTAAGTCATCTGTTAATTTTTGTAGCAATGTAAAATCTGCTCCCGTGTTTGCTATACTTGCCTCTGCCTGTTCGATTTTCGCCTCAGTAGTAGCAATTTCTTCTGCAATTGTATCCCATTCTTTTTGCTCTTTAAATGTTAGCTTCTTTTTCTCTTGCTTTGCTTTATCTTGACGTACTTTTTCAAGCTTTTGCTCTTTTGCTTCTTCAGCATCTTGAGTAGCTTTAATTACTAAGTAATCTGTATATACTTCTAAGTACTCATCTACATTGCCTTTCCCATCTAACACCCATAATTTGCGGGCGATACGGTCTAGGAAGAAACGATCATGGGAAATCGTAATAACAACACCTGGGAAATGCTCGATGAAGTCCTCTAAAACACCTAGCGTTTCTATATCAAGGTCATTTGTGGGCTCATCTAGTAATAATACATTTGGCTGCTCCATTAATAAGCGCAGTAAATGCAAACGTTTGCGCTCGCCACCTGACAGCTTGCTAATTGGCGTACCATGCGAATTTAATGGGAATAAAAAGCGCTCTAACATTTGAGTCGCAGAATAGCGAACCCCATCTGAATCGGCAATATCATTTGACGCCTCACGAATGTATTCAATCATACGCTCATTTTCATTCATTAATGGTAGTGCTTGTTTGAAGTGTAGAAGTTTTACCGTTGCACCAACGATTACTTCCCCTTTATCTGGCGCTAATTCACCAGCAAGCATGTTCATAACAGTTGATTTACCGTAACCATTTGCTCCGATAATTCCGATACGATCGCCTTGCTGTAATAAGAATTTGAAGTCTTCAACGATTTTACGATCGCCAAATGTTTTACTAATGCCTTCAGACTCTAAAACTTTACGGCCAAGTCGCGTTGTTGCTAATGATAATTCCAAGCTTTCATCTTTAGTATTGCGATCAACCGCATCATCTAATTGATCAAAGCGTTGAATACGGGCTTTTTGCTTTGTTGTACGTGCTTTTGCACCACGACGTATCCATTTAAGCTCTGAACGGTAACGGTTACGTAATTTTGCTTGTGTTGATGCGTTATTTTCCTCACGAATCGCACGTGCTTCTAAAAATTCCCCGTAGTTACCTGTGTGACGGTAAAGTGTTTGGTCGGCAAGCTCATAAATATGTGTCGAAATTTCATCTAAGAAATAACGGTCATGGGTAATGAATATAACAGCGCCTGTTAAGCGTGACACCATGTCCTGTAGCCATTCAGTTGATTCCACATCTAGATGGTTGGTAGGCTCGTCAAGTAAATATAAATCAGCTGGTTCGATTAACACTTTTGCTAATGCCACACGTTTTTGTTGGCCACCTGATAATTCCGTTACTTCACGGTCAAAGAAATCAATGCCAAGCTTCGTTAATGCTTGCTTCGCTAAACTGTTTACATCCCAAGCATTATAGTCATCCATTTGCTGTTGCAAACGGAATAATTCATTTTGCAGTACTTCTGATTCTGGGTCCAAAATCATTTCCGCTAACGCATCTTCATATTGGCGGTTCAATTGTAAAATCGGCGCATCCCCGTTGAATACTGCTTGTAACACGGTTTCTCCTGGTGTAAATTTTGGATCCTGTTCTAAATACGCAATTCGGTATTTATTTGGACATTCAATCGTCGCTTCATCAGCCTCTTGAATACCCGCGATAATTCCAAGTAGCGTCGATTTACCCGTTCCATTAATCCCGATTAAACCCGCACGCTCCCCTTCATAAATTGTAAAATCTACATTTTCAAAAAGCGTTTTCGCGCCTACTGTTTTCTTTAAATTTGTAACGATTAAATGGCTCATAAAATCCCGTCTCTCTCATTTTTTAGCTGAAGTAAAAAGCTTTCCATAAAGGCGTGGCGTGCTTGAGCCATTTCTCGCCCTTTTTTGGTAACCATTAAGTCCTTCAGTAAAAGTAATTTTTCGTAAAAATGTGTTACAGATGCAGTCGATTTTGAACGATATTCTTCAACCGACATTTCACCGCGTACCTCTTCTTCATCCTTATATAATGGGCGTCCTTTTGCCCCACCATAGGCAAATGTACGGGCAATCCCAACGGCACCAATCGCATCTAAACGGTCGGCATCACGTACAATTTTCGCTTCAATTGAAGTCGCCTCTAATTCATTTCCTCCATTAAAGGAAACCTCCGCGATGATCGCACGAATTTGATTTTGCTCTTCTTCAGATAAATTAAGTAGCTGTAAAATACGCTCTTCATTTGATTTATCCGCAGCATACTTTGAATCACTAACATCATGTAATAATACGGCTAATCGAACAAGCAAGGCATTCGCAGTTGGCTCTGTGTTTAGAATCGCTTCTGCATTTTGATAAACCCGTTCAATATGCAAAAAGTCATGACTTGCATCCATACCTCCATAAATAACTCGCACTAGCTCTTTGCATTTCTCAATTTGGTTCATAAGTTTCACTACTTTCATCACATTTTTGAATTAGTTGTTTTATTAATATACTATTTCTGTTATAGTTTCCTAATGAATTCCATTAAATTTTACTTAAATAAAGTTGTGGACTATTTATTTTATCACGTTTAATTACATAGGGGGATATTTATGACTAGATTCAATATTTTTAGTAAGTTAAAAACAGTTCGAATGAAAATCATTTTAGCTTTTTCATGTATTATTTCAATGTTATTGATTTATCAAACGTTCATTTATCTTGCGAATAACGAAATTTTAGGGTCTACGGAAAAACTAATCGAGCAAGAATTTGTGGCTTCAGATTTAGCAAACAAATTATCACAATCGGTAGCCCTTCAAACCGCAGAAATCCGCGGCTATCTCTTAACAGGTGACGAGAAATATCTAAATATATTTTACGAGCAGCATGAAAGTGCACAGCAGCTCCACAAGGATCTAAGTAAAATTGATCCTGAAAATACGGAGCTTATGAAAGCACAAACGTTAGATGAAACATGGATTGATGTGATTGAAAATTCTGTCTTGAAACCATTTGAGCAAGGAAATAGTGAGCTGGCTATTCGAGAATTCACTGCGAAGGAATCCGATTCGCTTGCGCTTCAAGCAATTTTTGACAACATTAATGAAGGATACAAGCAGCAAATGACTCAGTTAGGCGAACATATCGCAGGTCAAATGCATGCGTTTGAAACTGCGCAAAAGGTCTTTTCAATGATTTGTATATTCGTTGCATTCTTAATGACTTATATCGTTATTAAAATGATCGTATCGCCAGTAAAACGTTTAATGCTTCGAATGAAGAGTATTACACAGGGTGAATTAAACCACCCTTCACTAAAAGTTCAATCCATCGATGAATTAGGTCAATTAACAGTGGCTACAAATGAAATGACAAAGAAATTGCAAACAATGGTCCAACAAATTCAATATGAATCAAGTAATGTCAATAACAGCAGCACTTTATTAAATCAATCTGCTGATGAAGTTACACAAGGTGCAACTCAAACAGCACAAACAATTGGCCAAATTGCCGAGGGGGCTGAGGAACAAGCAATTGCAGCAAGTCAGCTACGTGATTTAATGTCGCAATTTAATGCATCGATCATAGAAACCGTTCACGATAGTCAGGCTGTCGAGCAGTTTTCGATAGATATAAGTAAAAAGACCGCTCATGGGCTAATGCTTATGCAGCAAAGCGAAAAGCAAATGCAAACAATTGATACAATCGTTAAAAATTCAGTAACACGTGTTTCAGGTTTAAATGAGCAAACACAAGAAATTTCGCAATTAGTGTCTGTTATTACTACGATTGCTGACCAAACAAATTTATTAGCATTAAATGCAGCAATTGAGGCAGCACGTGCTGGAGAACACGGAAAAGGCTTTGCAGTCGTGGCAGATGAGGTCCGAAAATTAGCTGAGCAGGTATCCTACTCAGTAAAAGATATTTCAGGGATCGTTGGTTCTATTCAGTCAGAGGCTGGCCAAGTTATGACAACATTAAGAAATGGCTATGAAGAAGTAGAACGTGGAACATTACAAGTAAACCTTTCAAATGAGACGTATCAGGAAATTTCGAATGCCATAATTGAATTGGGAATCACAACTAAAGGAATTGCCTCTAAGCTAACGCACATTCAATCTGAATCCAAGCAGATTGACAATGCCATTGAAAACATTGCCGCAGTAACTGAGGAATCCGCTGCTAGCTCTCAAGAAACAGCCGCTACAATCGAGGAGGTTGCCTCGTCTATGGATGAAATTTCAGTACAGGCGCAGCAATTAGCTACTTCAGCAGATGAACTCGAAATTTTAGTAAAACAATTTAAGTTGTAGCCTATAAAACGTAAAAAGCTTAGGAAGCGCAATATTACATGCGTTGACCTAAGCTTTTTAATTTTTATTAGAATAACCCTAAAGCGCTACCATCTTCTGCAACATCCATACGTAAGGCTGCTGGTTGCTTTGGTAAGCCTGGCATTGTCATAATATCCCCTGTTAAACATACGATAAAGCCCGCACCTAATTTAGGTGTCACTTCACGCACGGTTACAGTAAATCCTTCAGGACGGCCAAGTAATGATGGTTGATCTGATAAAGAATATTGCGTTTTCGCCATACAGATTGGCAGCTTATCCCAACCAAATTTTTGTAGGTTTGCAATTTGTTTTTTCGCACTATCTGTAAACTGAACGCCTGCACCGCCGTAAACTTTCTGTACAATCGTCGTTACTTTATGTTCAATTGAATCCGTTACTTCATAAAGTTGATGGAAGTTTGATGGTGTTTCGATTGCTTCAAGTACTTGCTGTGCTAGCTCAAGACCACCCTTTCCGCCTTCTTCCCATACATTTGTGCGTGCCATTCGAACACCATTTTCAGTTGCCCATGCAAGTACAGTCGCAAGTTCAGCTTCTGTATCTGTCACAAAACGATTTAATGCAACGACAGGCTCAACACCAAATGTACGTACTGTATCAACATGCTTTGCTAAATTTTGAATACCAACTTTAAGCGCGTCCACATTTTCAGCCACTAAATCTGTTTTCGCAACACCACCATGCATTTTAAGCGCTCTAATTGTTGCCACAACGACAACTGCTGATGGTGCAAATCCACCTTCACGTGCCTTAATGTTCATGAACTTTTCTGCACCAAGATCAGAGCCAAATCCAGCCTCTGTTACTACGATATCCGCTAACTTACGGGCAGTTTGTGTCGCTATAATCGAGTTACAACCATGGGCGATATTTGCGAAGGGACCTCCATGGATTATCGCTGGAGTACCCTCAATCGTTTGCACTAAGTTTGGTTTTAACGCTTCCTTCAATAGTAAAGTTAGTGCGCCTTGTACACCCAGTTCGCGTACAGTAATTGGCTCACGAGCATATGTATAGCCAATAACAATACGTGCAATACGCTCTCTTAAGTCGACAATGCTTGTTGCTAAACAGAAAATCGCCATAATTTCAGACGCTACTGTAATGTCAAAGCCATCTTGACGTGGTACACCTTGTAATGGCCCACCCAAGCCAATCGTAACATTGCGAAGTGCACGGTCATTTAAGTCTACAACGCGCTTCCATGTTATACGACGAGGGTCTAAATTCAAGTCATTGCCTTGGTGAATATGATTGTCGATAAATGCTGCTAAAGCATTGTTCGCTGATGTAATTGCATGTAAATCACCTGTGAAGTGAAGATTAATATCTTCCATTGGTAATACTTGTGCGTAGCCTCCACCTGTTGCCCCACCCTTCACGCCCATTACAGGTCCTAAAGATGGTTCGCGTAATGCTACCATTACATTTTTACCTAATTGGTTTAGGGCATCCGATAAACCTACTGTTACCGTAGATTTTCCTTCGCCTGCTGGTGTTGGGCTTATTGCTGTTACAAGAACAACTTTTGCAGTTGCCGGTTGTTGAATTTTAAGTGGATCAATTTTCGCTTTGTATCGTCCATATTGTTCTACTGCATCTTCTGGAATGCCTGCTTTTTTAGCTATTTCCGTAATTGGTTGAATTTCTACTGCTGAGGCTATTTCTAAATCAGTTAAATAGTGCTTTGCCGTCATGATGCTACCGCCTTTTTTATATTGTATTGAATCTTCTTTATTATATGACTTTTTGTCGAAAACATGTCGACAACTTATAGCATTATTTCGACGAATTATTGACATTACTTGTATAGTGATATATATTAAGACGGTAATTGTCTAAATTTTAAGAAAACAAACCACATAACGGAGGCGATTTTGGTCATGAATCAAGGTACTGTGAAATGGTTCAATAGCGAAAGAGGTTATGGTTTTATTGAATGTGACAACGGTGATGATGTATTTGTGCATTTTACAGGTTTCCAAAATGAAAACTTCCGTACATTAGATGAAGGCGAAAAGGTGAAATTTGACATTGTGGAAGGCAATCGTGGTCCGCAGGCTTCAAATTTAACAAAGATTACGTCATAATAAATTAATTTTTCTGCACAGTTGAAATCTGTGCTTTTTATTTTGACTTTTTATAAA
>JAZLIT010000240.1:0-5600 GCA_045617525.1 Solibacillus sp.
AAAAGAGGAGATTGGTCGTTATTTAGTCAAGCTTGCAAAGGAACAGCGTAAAACGATTATTTACACCTCGCATGATATGAATGAAATTGAAATGTATTGTGATCGCGTTTACGTAATTGGCCAAGATCCATTTTACTATGATTTACTAGAGGCTCGGCATGTTTCAGTAACTCGCATATAGGTGTATTAAAAAAATTTGGTTCTACGTCAAATGTTGAGGTGTACCTGAAATTAGTCATTAATTTCAGTACACCCCTTCTCACGAAAGGGTTGATTGGAGCTCCGTGGGCCCGACGCTTTTCTGGGGGCACGGCTCCAACTATCTAATTGCCTGCCTTTTCGGTGGCAGGCAATTAGAGGATTTTCCGCACGTGCTTAATCCCCTGGAAGTCGCGGGCCCCCTCCGCTCCAATCAACGAGCACTAACCAAGGTGATTCGCGCGCGTTTTATATACTCTGCTTAATAAAATCTTTGCTTTAAAATTCTCATGCTTTCTAATTCCCTTAACGGCGAACTTCATCTACTGCCCAGTGAATAACGGAAGTAATGAAAACGATCGGCGATAATTACTGATCGATCTAATGATTTCTTTACTGCGGCCTTGAAGGCCAGATTCATGTCCATCACTATCATTTTCACATTCAATTCATATTACGATAAATAGTGATGAATCGGCTCTTTATGACGATTTGATAAAATAACAATCGGCTCATGTGTTTCTGCATTTGCAATATTCAATTGATATTTCCCTGCATCTGTATCTACCTTATATTCATCAATCGCAATTACTTCTGGTAGTTGAACGCCATTAGGCATCGTTTTAATCAACCCCTTAAATCGACGAATGATTATTGAGAGCGAAGTGCCTAAAACATCCGCAGCTTCCTTAAAAGTCTTCGCTTTTACAGAGTGAATCCGAGCAACTTGATTCCATTTTTGAAAAACGCTGGTAACAATCTTAGCTAAAGAAACGTGTATCGCAACGCGATCCAGGTATTCTTTAATCTCATGGATGATGACATCTTTTAATCCTGGAATTATCATGTTATTATTCATCTAGCACATATCACCTTTTATATACTGGTTTTTAGACAATTCAAGTATATAAAAAAGCGTGATTTTGAGCCTTTTTTCTGCACAAAATTGAGTGGATACCCTAACAAATAGTATAGAACCTTTTTTTGCACAAAAAAACCACTTATTTGAAGTGCCAACAAGATAGAAATTGGTAAAATCAAAAGAGTGGTTGTTTATCGTTAACTTTGCAAACTTAATTTTTTACGCGGTAATTTCCATTTATAGAGATACGATAGAACGCGCAATAACGTAATGACTACGAACATGAAATATAAAAAGAGGTCACCAGTGAAAACATTTAATCCGATAATAACCCCAGCTGCAGCAGCCCAAATTGCGTAAATTTCGTCACGTAAAATAGTAGGGCGTCTACCGGCAAGCAAATCACGTACGACACCTCCACCTGATCCAGTTAAAACTGCGGCAACAATGACTGCACTCATCGGCAATCCAAGCTTTACTGCAAACATTGCACCTTGAATGGCAAATGCAGAAAGTCCAATGGCATCCGTAAAATTCCCCCAACGATTCCAATGCTTAATCAAATGATGAGGCACTAAAAAGAAAATTGTAATGGCAGCAAGAGCGATTTGAAACATCATTTCCTGACTCCACAGGGTTGAAACAGGTAATCCAATTAATAGATTTCGAATTGCGCCACCTCCGAAAGCGGTTACAATCCCTAAAATATAAACGCCAAATAAATCATATTCTTCTTCCATCGCAACGATTGCGCCAGATAATGCAAATGCAATTGTCCCGATAATACTAAAAACATCCCAAGCCAACGTACAGCGCCCCCTTAAATATCTGAAAAGTAGAATAACAGGTTTAACGTCTGACGTCAAAAGTTTTTTGGCTTCTCTATCACGTCAATCGGAATAAATAGTTTGCGTTCGACCCTAAACTTGTTAAGATGAGAAGGGAAAAAAATGAATTTAACAATGAATGGAGTTACAAATATATGGCATTTCAATCCATACTTACAGATGAAACACTAGCTTTAGCAGCAAAAGTGGAAGAAAAGATTAAAGCGCAGTTCGAAAAAGTTGAGCGCCATGCCTTTATTAATCAACAGAAAGTGTTGGGTGCATTCCGTGCAAATCAAGTGAGTGATTTTCACCTGAATCCATCAACAGGCTATGGCTATGATGACGAAGGTCGTGATAATTTAGAGCGCGTTTATGCGCAAGTTTTTGGTGCAGAGGCGGCCATTGTACGCCAACAGATTATTTCAGGAACACATGCGATTACACTTAGCTTATTCGGTGTTTTACGTCCCGGTGATGAGCTAGTTTATATAACAGGTAAGCCGTATGATACGCTTCAGTCAATTGTTGATGGTGGAGAAAAGGATACAGGCTCGTTAAAAGATTTCAATATCGGTTATTCACACGTAGATTTAATCGACAACCGTGAAATTGATTGGGACGGTGTTAGTGCTGCGATTACGCCAAACACAAAAATGATTGCGATTCAACGTTCAAAAGGTTACGCAACACGACCTTCTTTTACAATTGAGCAAATAAAAGCGATGTGTGAGCAAATTCGTGAATTGGCACCGAACGCCATTATTTTTGTGGACAATTGTTATGGAGAATTTGTGGAGCTTGAAGAACCGACTGAGGTTGGCGCCGATTTAATGGCAGGATCACTAATTAAAAATCCAGGTGGTGGCTTAGCAAAAATTGGTGGTTATATTGCAGGTCGTGCTGATTTAGTCGAAAAATGTGCATACCGTATGACGTCACCAGGTATAGGTGCCGAGGCAGGCGCTTCATTAAATACGCTAGCAGATTTTTACCAAGGCTTCTTCCTTGCACCACATGTTGTGTCACAGAGCTTAAAAGGGGCTATTTTTACATCTGCAATGCTAGAAGAGGTAGGTATGACAACTTCTCCTCATTACGCAGCGACGCGTACTGATTTAATTCAATCGGTTTCTTTCCAAACAGCGGAGCAAATGGTCGCGTTTTGTCGTGAAATCCAAGCTGCTTCGCCGATTAACGCACATTTCGCGCCAGAGCCAGCGTATATGCCGGGTTATGAGGATGATGTAATTATGGCGGCTGGAACATTCGTGCAAGGTTCAAGTATCGAGTTAACAGCTGATGGTCCGATTCGTCCGCCTTTTACAGCATTTGTTCAGGGTGGATTAACGTATGAACATGTGAAGTTTGCCATATGCCGTGCAGTCCAAGCGTTGCAATAAAAAGGGTGCTTCTTGAGTGTGATCACTTAAGGAGCGTTTTAATTTGCCGACATATACCTGTAGGAAAAGGAACTGGATGTTAATTAAGGATTAAGTGTAAAATTCGTATTTTAGTGCGAAATCTTTTGAAATTTAATAGGGAATTTATGGTTTTATGCAAAAAATATAGATAAAAGTTCACAAATTATAAAGAATATTCCGTTTTCAAATTGATGTAATAATTAAAATCCAGTATTTATGCTGATAAATCGGTTATTATCAAGCAAAAAACTGTCAATGTTAGATTTCCTTACATAACATTGACACGGTACCTAACAACGTATAAACTACCGATAAGGGAGGTGAATTAAATGAGCAGTGAAATTCGAAAATCGATGCCATTATTACCAATCAGCATTGTGATGCAATTAACTGATTTAACGGCACGTCAAATTCGCTATTATGAAGAGCATGATTTAATTCAGCCGCACCGTACAGACGGCAACCGACGTATGTTCAGCTTAAATGATGTCGATATGCTTCTGGAAATTAAAGATATGCTAGATCAGGGTGTCAACATGGCAGGTATTAAAAAAGTATATGACATGAAGAAAAACCCATCAGCACATGAGAAAAAAGAAATTTCTGATACGGAATTGCGCAAAATTCTTCGTGAAGAAATGCACCAAGCACAGCGTATGCAGAAAACTTCATTACGACAAGGTGATTTATCGCGCTTTTATCAATAGATGCTAGCTGCGAAAAAAATAAATGTTTCAGGGTTACCTGAAACCGAACATATTTAGGAGAGTGAAAACCTGTGGGTAAATACACAAAAGACGACATTAAACGTCTAATGCTAGAAGAAGAAGTTAAATTTATTCGTTTACAATTCACGGACATTTTAGGAACAATCAAAAACGTTGAAATCCCTGTTAGTCAATTAGACAAGGCATTAGACAATAAAATGATGTTCGATGGCTCTTCAATCGAAGGCTTCGTGCGTATTGAAGAATCAGATATGTACTTATACCCAGACTATGACTCTTTCATGGTATTCCCATGGACAGCTGAAAAAGGGAAAGTAGCACGTTTAATCTGTGACATTTACCGTCCAGATGGAACTCCTTTCGAAGGCGATCCACGTAACAACTTAAAGCGTTTATTAAAACAAATGGAAGAAATGGGCTTCACAAGCTTCAACCTAGGGCCTGAGCCAGAGTTCTTCTTATTTAAATTAGATGAAAAAGGCGAGCCAACTTTAGAAGTAAACGACAATGGCGGTTACTTCGACTTAGCACCTACTGACCTAGGTGAAAATTGCCGTCGTGACATCGTGCTAGAGCTAGAAGAAATGGGCTTCGAAATTGAAGCATCTCACCATGAGGTAGCTCCAGGTCAACACGAAATTGATTTCAAATATGCAGATGCTATCACAGCTTGTGATAACATCCAAACATTTAAATTAGTAGTAAAAACAATTGCACGTAAGCACGGCTTACACGCAACATTCATGCCAAAACCATTATTCGGTGAAGCTGGATCAGGTATGCACTTCAACGTTTCTTTATTCAACGGAAACGACAATGTATTCTTCGATGATTCAACTGAACTAGGTTTATCTGATACAGCAATGCAATTCATGGCAGGTGTATTAGCACACGTTCAAGGCTTCACAGCGGTGACAAACCCAACTGTAAACTCTTACAAACGCCTAGTACCAGGTTATGAAGCACCTTGTTACGTAGCATGGTCTGCACAAAATCGTTCACCATTAATCCGTATCCCATCTTCTCGTGGTGTTTCGACACGTGTAGAGGTACGTTCAGTGGACCCAGCAGCAAACCCATACTTAGCTATGGCTGTAATTTTAGAAGCTGGTTTAGAAGGAATTCGCAAAGCGATGACACCTCCTCCAGCAATCAACCGTAATATCTACGTGATGAGCGAAGCGGAGCGTAAAGCAAGTGGTATCGAAAACTTACCAGCAGCGCTTGATGATGCATTAGCATTACTTGCACAAGATGAAGTAATCCAAGGCGCACTTGGCGAGCACATCTACGCAAACTTCAAAGAAGCAAAAGAAATTGAGTACGACATGTACCGCAGCACTGTTCACCAATGGGAACGCGATCAATACATGAAGATGTACTAATAGAAAATAGAAAAAGCGTTGGGGCGACTTTGCTCCAACGCTTTTTCTTTCGGTTCTACGTCAAATGTTGGGGTGTACCTGAAATTAGTTATTAATTTCAGTACACCTTTTCTCACGAAAGGCGTTGATTGGAGCTCCGGTGGACCGACGCGTTTCTGGGGGCACGGCTCCAACTA
>JAZLIT010000241.1:0-9040 GCA_045617525.1 Solibacillus sp.
GGGTACAACATGAAAAACTTTTTTAAATTTAAAGAACGGGGTACTTCCTATAAAACGGAAACACTTGCCGGGATTACGACTTTCTTATCAATCGCGTATATTTTAATCGTTAACCCAATTATCCTAAGCCAATCTGGTATGGATCAAGGTGCTGTATTCACAGCAACTGCACTTACTGCAATCATCGGTACGCTACTGATCGGTGTACTTGCAAACTTCCCAATCGCCATCGCGCCTAGTATGGGATTAAACTCATTCTTCACATTCACAGTATGTATTGGTATGGGTATTGACTGGCAAGTTACTTTAACTGGCGTTTTTGTGGCCGGAATCATTTTTATGCTATTAAGTTTATTTAAAATCCGTGAGAAGATTATTAATATCATTCCAATCGATTTAAAATATGCAATCGCTTCTGGTATTGGTTTCTTTATAACATTTGTCGGCTTAAAAAATGGCGGTATTATTGAAGGCGATAAAGATACATTTGTTAAGATTGGTGATTTAACGTCACCAATGACTTTACTTGCAATTATCGGTATTATTCTTACAGTTATTATGTTAGTGCGTGGCATTAACGGCGGTATTTTCTACGCGATGGTTATTACTACTGTTATTGGTATGACCTTTGGATTGATCGAGGTTCCTTCATCAATTGTAGGTAGTATTCCAAGCTTAGAGCCAACATTTGGTGTTGTATTTAACCATTTAGGTGATATCTTTAATGCTCAAACATTAACAGTTATTTTCACATTCTTAATCGTTGCTTTCTTTGATACAGCTGGTGCATTAATTGGTTTAACAAGCCAAGCTGGAATGATGAAAGATAATAAAATTCCAAACATCGGTAAAGGCTTACTTGCTGATTCGGCTGCGGGTGTAATTGGTGCTGTTTTAGGTACATCAACACCTGCTACAAGTGTTGAATCGTCTGCTGGTATTGCGGTCGGAGGGAAAACAGGCTTTACGTCTGTCATAATCGCTGCTTGTTTCGTCGTTGCTTTATTCTTCTCACCACTTGTAAACGTTATTTCAGTGGAAGTTACATCTGCTGCATTAATTATCGTTGGTGCGTTAATGGCAATGGAAATCCGTCGAATTAACTGGACGAAGTTGGAAATCGTTATTCCTGCTTTCTTAACAATTATTATGATGCCTTTAACTTCAAGTGTAGTAATTGGTATTGGTTTAGGCTTTATTCTATATCCAATCTGTTTAGTAGCACAAAAACGTTATAAAGAAGTTCATCCAATTATGTATGTACTTTGTCTGTTATTCATTTTATACTTTGCATATATCGTATAGGGAAGAGCATTAGAGACCTTATATTAAATAATTAGTACATCGCTTATTTTTAGTGGTGTACTTTTTTGTTTGTTTTACTCTTAAGGACTGTGGAGAATACTTGGGCATTTAGTAAGCAGAGTTATATTTTTCAAAAAAAATAGTTAGCGTTGTTAAACTTAAATCAGCTATTAGGTTTGGTGACATTTATTTTAAATCCATTAGATTTCAGAAAAATTTAAACCTTTGGAAATAGCAGCTGAATGGTAAAACCACGCTTATATTTTGACTCAACCTCAATTTCAACTTGCAAATCGTCACATAATTTTTTCACTAAAAACAACCCCATCCCTGTAGATTGCTTTTGATTGCTAGTATTTCCTGTAAAGCCTTTATCAAATATAAATGGCAAATCCGATTGCAAGACGCCTAGTCCATTGTCAGCTACTTTAATGTAATAGCGGTCTTTGGCATGTTCAAAACCTGTTTCTAGCCAAATCAAACTCTCACTATCTACGTTTCGATAGTTAATTGCATTTACAAGTAACTGGATCAAAATAAAATGAAGCACTCTTTCATCACATACAACGGGTATGTCCTTTATCTCCGTATAGATACTTACATGCTGCTCTTCCAATAATGATTGTAGCTCTAGTAATACATCTTCAAAGCATTCCGCGATAGAGACCTTTTTCAAGCTATAGTCAACATGCACAGCTTGTAGCTTTCCATAAAATAATATGCGTTCTACGTAATCATGAATCGTTATGTTTGCATGATTTAGCCGTTGATAAACCAACGGGGACATTTCATCTTGCCGATTTTGTAAGACAAAATGAAGTAACGAAAGTGGTGTTTTAATTTCATGCACCCAGCTTTCTATAAAAGTTTCATATTCTAATGAGTGGTACTTTGCCTCTTGTAATTCATCATGTAGATGACGTAATTGAGTAGCCAAATCATGCAGTGGTTCCTCATGTATGTCACCTAAAACTTGTAGCAACTTAGCCTCATGCTCAGCGGAAGGCTCTCTTAAAAATTGATAAAACGTATTTCTTTGCTTCCGTTGTTTTTTCCATGCAAGGAGCGCTCCTACCAAAATGCTTAAAAGGGTAAAAATGAGCATCGTCAACACTAATGATTTAAATGACTCTGGATACGCAACCCATGCTAAAAAAATAAAAAAAACGCTATTTACACATAGAAGTAAAATCCAATGGCGCGATTGCTGTAAAATATGGAGCCAATCTAATCGCCTCATGGGGATTCACCCCCTATTAATTGATAGCCAACGCCTCTGACCGTTTTAATCTGATGTGACACGCCTACTTTATCTAATGCTTTGCGAAGTCTGGTCATGTTTACTTGTAGTATATTTTCGTCCACAAATTCACTACTTCCCCATAATTCATGGAAAAGCTGCTCCTTTTCCACAACTGCCGGTGCATGTTGGATTAAAAGCTTCATAATGGCACCTTCATTTTCAGACAATGGAAGTGAATTATGACCAACATATAATTCATTCGTCTTCAAATCTAATTGGAAATTCCCCCAATTTAAAAACATCGGCATTTTAGCATATAGTTGTTGTAGCTTTTGTACCCTTGCAATGAGTCTTTTCGGATGACAGGGCTTCGTTAAAAAGTCATCGGCTCCTAACTCTAGTGCATGTAACTCATCTCTTATTTGATTACGAGCAGTTAAAATTAGAATCGGACCAATTCCTTTTATTTTTAAAGTACGACAAATTTGAAAACCCGATAAGTTAGGTAAATTTAAATCTAATAAGACTAATCCGGGCTTGGCAGTGATGATATCTTCAACAGGTGTATCAAAAGAAGAGATACTCACTACAGAGTACCCCTCCTTTTGTAAAATATTTTGTAATTCTTCGCGTAGGTAAATATCATCCTCTACAATGACAATATTGGCCATGCCATCACCTCTACTCAATTTCTTTTAACTTCCTGATTTCCTCATCACTTTTTCGTTGAATCATTCGAATATAGCCAACTTCAATTACAATAAATAATAGCACCACTAAACCAATAACGATACCATTTTGAAGACTGAAAACAGTTGCCGGCATGGCCGTTAATAAAGACCAAATGCCAAAAATTCCACTAACAAATGCTACCGAAATAGCTAAGATGAAGTATAGCCAGATTTGCTTGCGTGCTGATGTACAAATTGATTCCACATCTGCACCGAGCATCGCTAACGTTTGATAGCGACTACGCGTACTTCTTTGCTGCATTAAAAAGTTTAAGCCTAGCACCGTATTGGCGATAAATAAAAACATGACGCCTAAATAAAACGTTGTATAACTGCCTGCTACCGTATAAAATAACTGTCTGCCCATGCTCGCAAGATAGCTCTCATACTGCAAGCCTGTCAAATTAAGTAATTGATCTACTTCAAGCATAGCCTGCATAAGCCCTTTTTCTTCAATAAACTCTTCTTTTAACGTCATATTCCAAAGCCAAGTTTCCTCAGCGTCAAAATATTGCTCGAATAATGCATCCGGTACAATCAACGAATACATTAACGTAATGGCTCGATCTGCCACAATCTGATCCGAATATAACGTCGGCAATAATGTGTATTCATTTTCCGCTATTTCAACTGTTGGATTTTTTTTCAATGTGTCTTTTAATATATCATAAGGCACTCCAGTATCGTCACTTGTATACATAGCCACCTCATTATCAGCTAACTGAATCGGCTTCTTTCCAACTGCCTCAAGCATCGAATTATAGCTCGATAATGAAATGAAATACGGCGTATACTGCATCGATAAGTTGTTTAATAAAATCTGTTTTGTCTCTGAATCGCCTTGACTCGATACTGTTTCTATTAAGCCCGTCCATGCAAAATGATAATTTACTACTGGCTCATCTTCAAGTGAGTAGAAAGAATGAAGCGCCATTCCATAATAACTATCAACATAAGGTGCTAATTCATTTGATTGCAATACAGGTGCAATTTCCGCTTCCTCACCATTAAACGTATAATCAACCGTTCGATTTTCTACAGCACTGTTCGTTAACGCTGTTGATGTACCAAACGCGAAGCAGACCATCGCCATTAAAATTAGTAATGATGATATTGCTAGTGAACTCCATTGATGCAATACATTTTCCTGTAGCTGTCTCGCCGTAAACATCGACAAACCTGTTGAAGAGCTTTCTTTTCGCTTCACATAAACACCAATCATACTTCCTAACCCACGGAATAAAATAAATGTCCCGCACACACCAACAAGCAAAATCAGCGCAAATACGCGATAATCAAAATTTCGTAAATATAAAATCGCCATGCCGTAAGCGATGCATAAAAAAATCGTCCCGAACAATAAAGCCGCTCCAGAAAGTAAGCTCACAGCGCTCCATTTAGGCGTCATTGTACTTTGAGATTTTTCCTTATCCTCATGAAGTAATTCAATCGGCTCTTTTCGACTCATCGTAAAGCTTAAAATAAGCATGGCAAGCAGTTGCACAAGGAAGAAGCCACAAATAGTCAAGCTAATGCCTGTCCATGAAACACGGAATGCATGACCTATAATCCCCATGCCAACTAAACGTGATGTCGTTAAATTTATAAGCTCTGTTAAAAACAATGAAATTGGCAGACCAATACACAGGGCCACAATGCCATTCCAAATCGTTTCGCCCATTATCATTAGAAACAATCTACTTTGCTTCATCCCCATCATTAAATACATGCCGAACTCATGACTACGGTGCTGCAGCTGGTAGCGATTTGCAAAATACACGAGGAAGAACACGAACACTAATGAAACTGCATAAAGCACAGGAATTAGTAACAACAATTTCTCTACTGCATCGCTTTCAATTGTCTTCAAATACAGCATCACATCTTGATCACCTAATGACAAGATTACATAAAACGCCACAATAGATACGATAAGCGATGCAAAATACACACCGTTTTCCTTTCGAGATTTGCGACTATTACGTTTCACAAAGTCAAAGAACATTACTACTACCTCCAGCGAGCTGCGCCATAACCATAACGATTCGCTCATAAAATGCCTCCTGAGATTCGCCCGGTACATTTCTACGCAATTCATGGAAAATGACACCGTCTTGGATAAACAAAATTCTTGAGCAGTAGCTAGCTGTATTCGCATTATGCGTCACCATTAAAATAGTAGATGTCTGTTCTTGATTATGTTCAGATAGCTTCTCCATTAAAATCTTGGCGTTTTTCGTATCTAACGCACCTGTCGGCTCATCTGCTAAAACAATGTTAGGATTTGAAATAAGCGCTCTCGCTGCTGCAATGCGTTGTTTTTGACCGCCAGACAATTGTGACGGAAATTTACTTAACAGTTCTTCTATATCAAATAGTTTAGCTAATTCCCGTAACGCCTGTTCCTGCGCCTTTAAATTAATACCATGAATCGCTAAAGGTAACATTATATTTTCCTTCGCCGTTAAATTATCAATCAGTTCAAATTGCTGAAATAAATACCCGATTTGATTTCCTCTATATGCAGCGAGTTGTGAACCTTTGAACGACGAAATATTTTGCCCGTCTAGTAATATTTTTCCTGAAGTTGGCTTCAGCATTGTAGCAATTACATTTAGTAATGTCGTCTTGCCTGAACCGCTCGCACCCATAATGCCAAGAAACTCGCCAGGTAGAACATTAAAAGTTACACCTTTTAAGGCCATTGTTTCATTTTGACCCTCACCAAAAACTTTACGTACTTCCTTTACTTCAAGTAATTTATACGAAGCATTCATCTGTATAGCCTCCCATTATTATTCCTAGCAATACCTTACTACAAAAAATCGGAAAATTACTCTTACAGTTGATGTAAGAATTTAAAATAGATGAAATCAGTGAGTTTTATTTGAAACAATTGTCGCTGAATTTTTAGATGAAGGATTTCGTTGTGGGAAGTATTGGATAAATGAAATAAGACTGCTTAAAACCGATAATTTTTAACATAATAAAAGTAATGTTAAAAATTAAAGGTGTGATTGGATTGAAAAGGGCAGTTTTTTTGGATCGAGATGGAGTAATAAATGAAGTGCTAACTGAGCGCGTGAAATTTGTAAACGAACCGAATCAATTTTATTTTTTACCTGGTGTGGAAGAAGTAATTAAAAGTTTAAATGAGTATTTTGATTATGTGTTTGTGGTAACAAATCAAGGTTGCATTGGATTAGGTTATATGAAGGAAAAGCAGTTACATAAAGTTCATGACTATATGGTAGCTGAATTGAAGAAAAAGGGAGTAACGATTCATGAGGTTGCCTATTGTCCACATAAACCAAAGGCTGGGTGTGAATGTAGAAAACCAAATAGCAAAATGATTTTAGATTTAGGAGAAAAATACAAAATTGATCTTGAAAAATCATATATGGTTGGAGATACAGATACGGATATTCAGGCAGGTAAAAAAGCAGGTACAAGAACCGTTTTTATTGGCAAGAGTGATCCATTAGCAGACGCAGTGTGTCCAAATTTAAAAGAGGCAGCACAATGGATTATCCGTGATATTTAAAATGATAAGAAATAACCCACAGTGCAAAACTGTATTTTTCAATCAATGAGTATAATGAAAATAAAATATCATACCTTCTTATTGGGAGGGGAATTTTGAAAAAAATCGTATTTAGCTCTATTGTGTTAATAATCATATTTGTTGCATCTTTTATTTTACTTAGAAGCAATTCGAGTAATGGAGAAGAAGGAGTAGAAAATTCTTTAGTTAAAAGTATGGATGAAAGTAAAGCGGCAAAAAAGAAATTAGAACAATTCATAACCAAGAGTCATCAGGAACTAAACAATAATGGTTATGATAACGTTGGATTAAGTTACTCAGATCAAAAAAAATTAACTATACAAGTACAAGATAAGGCGTTTTTAGAAGCCAATAAAGCGAACATAGAAAAGATTATTTACTCCACTGCAAAAGAAATTGGATTTCAAGATTTTCAAGTAGATTTTCTCACTTTAGACAGCTACCCTACAATAACTGAAGAAGATCAAAAATTAAACGAATCTATGATGACCGCATATGATGAAATTAGGTCTCTATTAAACCAAAAAGAATATGATTATTATTCAATGACAATTAATCTTAGTCCAAATATCATTGTTGAAATTCAGGGAACAACTGTAGGTAGTAAAGAGATTGAGGAATATCTCACTCAAGAAATTGAAGAACTTATAGCACAAAAAATACCCTATAAATTAGATACAAATGTAGAAGTCAAATTTCAGAAAGTAAGTGAAAGTACTTTACTAGATCAAGAATGGCAGCCGATATTTGATGTGATTAGAGTGGAAACTGAAAAGAAATTTGAAGAATATAAAGGGTTTGCATATTCGTTTCACCCTGAACCATTACAAATTATTATTAAAACGGACTTAAATACACCTAAATGGTTCAGAAATTCTAATAAAAAGGCAAATCAAATAAAAAAATATGTAAACAAAATCATCGAATTGAAACGAAAAGAACTCTCAATAAAAGAAATTCCATATGAAATTATTGTTCGAGATAAAAATACTAAGAAAATAAAATAGATTTTTTGGAGTCTACGTGAACTTCCACAATCGTGCGCGATTCTGTTATAAGGATCAGCGCTCGTTTTCATTAAAGGGCTAGATAATCGAATAAGTCCTTGATAGATGGGTTTGAAAAGGGTAATAAATCAGAAGCTGTTTAAAGTAATGATCATAGGGGAAATGTAACAGAGAATAGTTTGTGAAAGCTTGCAAAGTCTGTTAAAAGCCTTTCTGAACTTTTTATTATATAGCCTTAATATTAAACAAGATAGGAGATGATTTTGATGGAAAATCCACATCTAACCGATCCACGTAAGAAATTTTATACAGAAAAATTCCCCGATCAAGAGCAGAACACTCCAGCGCTACAGAATAAAATGATCCCTAAACCTGACTGCGGAGAAGAATCATATAAAGGATACAATCGCCTAGAAGGGCGCAATGCCTTGATTACCGGTGGCGATTCCGGAATTGGCCGTGCCGCCGCCATTGCCTATGCGCGTGAAGGTGCAAATGTGGCCATCCAATTCTTCCCTGGTGAAGAGGAAGATGCCGAAGAAGTCATAAAATTAATTGAAAAAGCAGGCAGAAAAGCATTATTACTACCATATGACTTGCGGGAAGATGGCACAGCAACAGAGATTGTTACAAAAACTGTGGAAGCTTTTGGCGGATTGGACACGCTAGTATTGAATGCTGCGCAACAAATCGCACAGCCAACCCTAAGTGATTTAACAATCAAACAAGTGCATGATACCTTTAAAGTAAACATCATTAGCATGTTTGAGACCGTAAAAGCTGCCGAAAAGCATCTGGAACCAGGAAGTGCGATTATCACTACAACATCGGTTCAATCTTTCGATCCATCCACATCTTTAATGGATTATGCCGCCACAAAAGGTGCGATTAGCAACTTTACGGTAACCCTTTCCTCGTACTTTGCTTCTAAGGGGGTGCGTGTCAATGGGGTAGCGCCAGGACCGATTTGGACGCCGTTGCAGTTAGATAACGGAAAATTGGAGGGACAAATCCCTAATTTTGGCCAAAACACTCCACTTTCCCGTGCAGGTCAGCCGGTAGAGCTTGCACCAGTGTATGTTCTTCTGGCCTCCGATGAAGGAAGTTATATCACCGGTCAGATTTATGGGGTGACGGGTGGCGAGCCAATCAACTTGTAATATTCCTTTATTACGGTACGGGAACACGT
>JAZLIT010000242.1:0-2838 GCA_045617525.1 Solibacillus sp.
AAATTCATGAATTAAAATTAATACAATAGAAATTAATAGATAGCTAATCATATTTAGCACCATGGAATCGAACAGGAATATATCCTTGTAATGAGGAAAAAGTTCTGGATTCAGTATAAGAATTAAAACGTTCAATACTAAAAGAAACAAGTAAACCATGTTCATCGTTCTATTAAAAAATAAACGTCCAACCCAGTATGGAATCCATAAGAAACCACCTGCACCTGATACAGATTTTGACTTTGACTGCTTCTCTTTATCTCTATTAACTCGTACCCCATCGACATCTTGAATAAGGCCTAACTCCACCAATTGCTCCACAAATTCAATGATATCCACTTTTTCCCTTGGATAAGATTCTTTTAGTGCATTTTCAATCGTAGCTAGTCCTTCACCATTTTCCAAACGTTTGATTGCATCTACACTTATCTCAGGCAATTCAAAGAAGTCACCGGAAATCGGCTCCTCCACGATATAATTTTTTTTATCCTTTTGAATGGATAGCGGATATAACGTTATTTTAGATTGTAAAGATACCTTCAACGTATAACCTCCTCTATAAATTAAAATAGGATGCTAAAATTACAGCATCCTAAATGTACTTACTCATCTTTTTGGAACTAAAAAACACCACCAGCAAGTAACTTTAATTTTATTAAGTTTGCGAATTTTCACTTATTTCCCCACCTCTCATATCCATACCTTTACGATATGTTTTGGAAATTTGCACCCATTGAGGGTATATTTTTTTAAATAATTCTATCAGTTGTGGATCGAACTGACTGCCTTGTCCATCGAGAATTCGTTGATATGCCACTTCAAATTGAAGTGCTGGACGATAGGATCTGGATGAAGTCATCGCATCGAAAGCATCGGCAACCGCAGTGATCCTGGCTAAAAATGGAATACCTTCTCCAACCAATCCATCTGGGTAACCTTTACCATCCCATCTTTCATGGTGATGGTAAATTACTTCAATATTATCGGCAATCCCATCGACATCTCGAATAGCTTCGGCTCCAACAACCGGGTGCGTCTTAATTATATCATATTCTTCATCCGTTAATATACCAGACTTTGTCAAAATTGTATCTGGTATACTAACTTTTCCGATATCGTGTAACAGACAGGCATAATAAAAATAATTTAATTCAGAAGGTTTAAATTTCCCAGTACCCTCTGCCATGTTCATTGCATATGCAGCAACTCGTTCACTATGTCCCCTAGTATAAGGATCCTTCAACTCTAGTGTAGCAATGACTCCTTTAACGATACCTTCCAATTGTTCGTCGTATGAGTACTTCAATGCTTTGATATAATTTAAAAAACGATGTAGTATTAAAAAAGAAATAAATGATAGGACTATTATTATACTACTTGGAAACACAACCAATGGAGTCTGTATAAATATACCAACCAAAATATATTTCAGTAATAAACCAAATGATATATAATATGTGAATTTCTTATTCACAAAGATTGGAGAGAATAGTATAATTACAAGTTCTACTAGATTTCCACTGGTGTAAGAAAGCGTACTATCTTTATAATACAATATGTCTGAAAATAGATTAGTTGAAAAATAACCGAAAAATAATATGTACTTTACAGATTCTATTTTCTTCTTTTTAATCAAGTAAATAGATAAAAGGATTAGCGCAATCATGACTCCATATTTAACAAACATAAAATCATACCATACTGTCTTATTTGCACTAACATCGTTCCACGGAAATGCCGGGAAAAGGTTATGATAAAATATTTCATATACAAAATACACGACAAAAAATAGCCATAAAAATAGTACTGTTGAACGCTTTTCTTCTTGTAACATTGATGTTTTCTTCATTTTTTACCTCGCAATATAGTTTACCAATCAATAGACATAATGGTCCATATCAAATTATAACACAAGAAATTAAATTGGTTCTATATATCCATGATTTATATTTCTTAATTTTTCATTTATTCGCTCCATTAACTACTCTGTATCCGCCTTGTCCCTATTGATTGATAGTAAAGGAAAATCGTCCTCCATATAACTCAACTCTAATTTTATTCCTTCCATTATAACGGGTTCTGGTGGAAAAATATATGACCTTAAAAAGATAGCCACAAACCGTTGATTTCACAACGTTCGTGGCTATTTGGTGTATTCCCTAGCTTTAATTTGGTAACGGTTATATAGGTTCTTTTGTCTACTCTATAAACCTTTATTACTCTGTAGATAAGTACATTTTAGTTCAACGAGCATTTTTTTCTCTGTTTAGCCAATTCTCTCTTGTTAAATTCATATTAATAGAATCAATCCATTCACCTTCGAATTCTAGTTCGTTTTCATCAATGCTAGATATTACAAAGCCAACCTTTTCATAAACATACTTTGCCCTTGGATTGAAGTCAAAAACACTTAAAGTTAGTTGGTTCAGTGTAGTGTTTTTAAATATATAATCAATTATGAGTCGAGTTGCTTCCGTCCCTAATCCTCGATTCCTTCCCCTTGGCCCAATAAGTATCCTAAAATTCATACTATGATTTTTTTCATCGTATAAATTGACCACCACCTCTCCCACTAAGAAGTCCTGGGATTGGTCAACAATAGCAAGATCCAAGCGATCGGTTTGTCCATTTCTTGTATTGTACCAATGGAGAGTTGATTCCCTATCAAAATCTGTACTGCTTCCTGTTAGTGTTAATACTTCGGAATCCTTTAAGCATTCCTCTATATAAGGAAAGTCTTCATCCTTAAAGGGTCTGAGAACAACTTTCTCCCCTACTATTAGAGGTTTATCAGCTAGATATACCATTTCATTCACACTCCATTAATTCTATTTAACA
>JAZLIT010000243.1:0-7179 GCA_045617525.1 Solibacillus sp.
GTATCTTTATCAAGACGACCTACTGGGAACGGCTCGAAATGCTGTGCAAACGGATCAAGTAAGTCGATTACCGTTTGATCATGCTTATCCTCTGTTGCCGAGATAACGCCTGGTGGTTTATTCATCATTATATAAATGAACTCAAAATATTCAACGCGGTCGCCCATTACCGAAACATTTTGCTTTTCCGGATCGACGTGCATCGCTGAATCCTTCACAACCTCACCATCTACTGTTACTGCCTTTTGCTTTAATAAAATTTTAACTTCTTTACGCGTACCATAACCCATGTTCGCTAATAATTTATCTAAACGCATGTGCGCCTCCTATTTAAATCCAATTTTCGCCGCTATTCGTGCGATTCTCTCGCCAAGTAGCTTTTGTGCCAGTCCTAGTTTAAACGAAATAAAGCCATATACGCCAGCGCCAACACCTGCGCATACTAATGCATACATTAATGCTACTAGTTTTGTGTCCGCTGGGGCAATCATATAAAGTCCCTTACGAACGAGTAGTACAACAACCGCCATAACTGCTGTCAAAATGAGTATCAATAAAATACGTCGCAATACTACTTCCGATTTATACTGAATTGTTTTTGTGATAACTACAATATTAATCGCAATCGTCACAACATACCCAAGCGCCGTTGCTAAAATCGCGCCATCTGCCTCTAATACTTTAATAAGCGGAACATTTAGCAGCACTTTCACAAGTAATCCTGTTAATAAGCTGAAAATGAGCCATTTTTGACGATCCACACCTTGTAGAAGCGCTGCTGTTACAGAGAATAATGCGAATAAAATCGCTACAGGCGCGTAATGTGCTAATACGCTTGTCCCCATTTCACTTTGCTCGTAAAGAACATGGTAAAGCTCAGCCGCTAGTAGTGAAATACCGACTGCTGCTGGAACTGTGATAAACAGTAGGACTTGATACGTTTTATCCATCGCACTTCGAACGGCTTCCACATTGCCCTGGGTATAAAACTTCGTGATTGTCGGAATAATTGCCATTGAAAAGCCTGTCGCCAGCATTACTGGGATGATGACAATTTTATGTGTTAAAAAGTTGATCATCGTAAAATAATCATCTGTGACACTTGCTAAGCCGATTGAAATCATCGCTCGGTTAAACGTAAGCATATCAATTAACTGGAATAATGAATTGGCTAACCCCACAAAAACAATTGGAATCGCATATTGCAATACTTCTTTATACATATCACTGTATTGCATTTTTTCTCCTGCAACACCCTGTGCCTGAATCAATTGAATTTCTGGCTTTAACTTCTTCCAATAGAAATACAGCACTACAATTCCAAAGATTGCACCGATAAACGCTGCAAATACCGATAAGTTGACCGCATTCATTGGGTCACCCTTCATCACAACAACAATAATAAATGAACCACCAAGTAAGAAGATGATGCGTCCAATTTGCTCAATTAGCTGCGATATAGATGTTGGCATAAAGTGCCCGTACCCTTGCATAAAGCCGCGAATTAAACTCATCGCAGGTACGATTAAAATCGCATAACTTACCCAACGAATAACTGTAGCAACTTGCTCTACCGTATAGCGTTGTTCATCATCTGCAATTGTAATATGCGCTAAAGGCTCTGCTAATAAATTCACTAAAATAAAGCCAAGCACACCCGTAACAATCATCACAAGTGAGCCAGTTTTCACTAGCCTTCTCCCTGCATCATAATCCCCTAGTGCATTATATTTCGACACAAACTTAGATACCGCTACAGGGAATCCTGCAATTGCAATCGAAAGAATAATGTTATAAGGGATATATGCATATTGATAAAGCCCGATATTTTCCTCACCTACAATAGCGTAGAATGGGAATATATAAATAAGCCCTAAAAGCTTCGACAAAAATAACCCAATTGTTAAAATTGCGGTTCCCTTCATTAATGAAGACATATGTGTATCATCCATTCTTAAAAAAATTGGCATTGAGTCAATCAAATTCACAAATTTTCACGTGAATTTCGTCTAATTTCCAAATAAATAGTCGACTATAAGTAGTCGACGTAGAAAATAGGCCGATGTTCCCAAATTGCTAAATATATGATTAGTTTACAGTGCCAAAGCCATTTACTCAAACAGTTTATTTAATTCATGTATAATAGAGTGAATGAACGTTGTCTTTTTTCATCAAAAAATGAGACACGAATAAAAAATATCCATGCTTAACATAGAAAGTGAGAATCCCATATGTATGATGTAATCGTAATTGGCGGTGGGCCTTCAGGTCTAATGGCTGCAATCGCTGCCGCTGAACAAAATAAAAAAGTAGTATTACTCGAAAAAGGTCCAAAGCTAGGCAAAAAGCTAGCCATCTCTGGTGGTGGACGTTGTAACGTGACGAACCGCCTATCTGTTGATGAAATCGTCAAACACATTCCAGGTAACGGGCGTTTTCTATATAGCCCCTTTACTGTTTATAACAATGAAAACATTATTGAATTTTTCGAAGGTCTTGGCGTTGCCCTAAAAGAGGAAGATCATGGTCGCATGTTCCCTGTTTCAAACCGTGCTCAGGATGTGGTTGATGCATTAATTAATGAGCTAAAGCGTTTACGTGTCGAAATTCGTCTACACACGCCTGTTGCAAAGCTTTTAATGGACGATGAAAAAATTTACGGTGCACGCTTAGAAGATGGCGAAGAACTCCGTGCCAATGCCGTTGTTGTTGCAGTTGGCGGAAAAGCCGTACCGCAAACAGGCTCAACTGGTGACGGTTATCCATGGGCAGAGCGTGCGGGTCATACGGTAACAGACCTTTATCCTACAGAGGTTCCTGTTACATCGAAGGAACCATTCATTCAATCTCGTGAGCTACAGGGCTTGGCACTTCGCGACGTGGCTGTATCTGTATTGAATAAAAAAGGCAAAGTGCTTGTGACACATCAAATGGATATGCTATTCACGCATTTCGGTTTAAGTGGTCCTGCAATTTTACGCTGCAGTCAATTTATCGTAAAAGAACAGCGTAAAACTGGTAGTGCACCTGTTCAAGTTCGTATCCAGTCATTAACGGATTACAATGAAGAAACGTGCTTCCAAATGCTAAATAAAATGATTAAAGAAGAGCCAAAAAAGGCAGTGAAAAACCTTTGGAAATCTCTTGCACAAGAACGTTGGCTATTATTCCTTCTTGAACGCGCGGACATCGATCCAGCATTAACAGGTGTAGAGCTTTCTCAAGAAAAAATTCGCAAGCTCGCGCATGAATTTGTGAGCTTTACAATGAATGTACATGGTACGCAATCGCTCGAAAAAGCATTCGTGACTGGTGGCGGTGTTTCTGTAAAAGAAATCGAGCCGAAAACAATGGCTTCAAAGAAAAAGCCAGGTCTATTTTTCTGTGGCGAAATTTTAGATATTCACGGCTATACAGGTGGCTATAATATTACTTCAGCACTTGTTACAGGGCGTATTGCCGGCATGAGCGCGGGAAGTCATAAATAACGGAGGGCGAGCAATTAATTTGCTCGCTCTTTTTATTTTTTTCATGGTATTATAAACACTAACAATATTTGTAAAAATGTAAGGAGGGTCAACAGTGATAACACATAATCCAACCGTATATGTACGTGCTGATGAGCAGATGCAATGGAGCCCCCTTTGCCTCGTGTTAATGGAATCGAAGGACGAGCCAAATCAGGTAAGCTTACTTATCAGGGTTCCGGCACTAGTGAAAAAACAACATGGACTTTTTATCCCGAGCATTGCCCATATACCGATTCATTTTTTGCCAAAAAGTCGTGCAATCAAAAAAGAGCTGAACTTCATGCCAGAGTTGTTAGTGCCTCCACGTGAAGCGACAAAATTAATCCATTTAATCACGAAAAACCCGCAAGTACTTTCTGCCATTGAAGAAAAATTAAATACACTTCAAAAACGTGGGGAATTAAATTCGACTGTAATCGATATGTTTTCAAGCTATAAAAAGAGACTTCAAAAAGAAAAAATTGGCCAGTTTACAATTAGCACGCAAAGTGAGGATGTATTCCTTGTAGAGCACCATGGTGAAATTATTTCGGATATCGGCATTTTCACCTTGACTGGACGCGGTGGCTTTTATAATTTCACAACAACAGTCGCAATAATTTACGGAAATATTGCACAGACCTTTCAAGTAGAATGTAAAATGTATATATTTTTAGATCAAGAAGCGCTCGGTTATTATTTTGAGTTCTACTTGAACCAGCAAAGTATGTTGCATCAAAAGATTTATGAAGTGCTCGCTGATATGCTAATGGAAAACGATCAATTTTTAGAAAAAACGTTAACTGTTCTTGAAACTTGTACCCATGACCAGCCAAGTGTTGTGGAGCTCATTGAAAAATTCCGAGATGCTTTGTGAAAAATACGCCCCTTAGATAAACAGATTTCAGCTTTAATCTGTCTACCTAATGAGGCGTATTTAAATTTCACTATCATTTTGCAATTTTTATTTTAATGGGGCTAAACCTGCTTCAATTTCCGCACGCATGCCTTCTAATTTTGGCGGTAAATCAAGTTTTTGCCCAAGATTTTCATAGTCGCCATCCTTCGCAAAGCCTGGCTCATCTGTTGCAATTTCAAATAAAATATTATTATCATCACGGAAATAAACACTTCGGAAGTAGTGACGATCCACCTCACCACTTGTCTGATAACCACGCGCACGAATGGCTTCGTCCCAAGCGTTAAGCTGTGCTACATCCTTCGCGCGGACAGCTAAATGATGCACACTACCGCGACCTGGCTTTTCAGCTGGGCCATCCTGTTCAAATAAAATGATTTCGCTAAAAACCCCGCCTTCTTCTGTTTGAATACGTGTCCAACGATCCTTTTGCTCCACGATTTCATAGCCAAAAATAGCTTGTAGTAAATCAATCGTTTTCTGCGGTTCGCGCACCGTTAATTCAATAGTACCCATCCCTAAAATACGATGCTGGACTGCTACATCCGAGCCGTCCCAAGCTTGCCACTTTTCTGGCGTAGCGCCATTTTTATGATTCAGTAACACAAAGCCCAAGCCCTCTTCATCCTCAAATTGTAATGATGCTTGTCCCGCGTAAAATGTAATACCTTTATGCTTCACCTTGTGCTGCGTTAAGCGCTCCTCCCAATAAAGAAGGCTATTATAATCCGGCACTAATAACCCGATACGTGAAATTGAATTCGTGCCTCGATATGTTCTTCCTGACATCGGAATTTCAAAAAACGTTAACTCCGTACCTGGTGCGCCTGTTTTATCGCCGAAAAATAAATGATACATATTGGGTGAATCTTGATTAACCGTCTTCATAACCCGACGAAGGCCTAAAACCTCTGTATAAAAACGATTATTTTGTTGTGCATTTTTGGTGATCATCGAAATATGGTGATGTCCTTTTAATGTCATTTTAGTCAGCCCCTTTAGTGTTTGATTACCCTTTAAAATGAGTATAACATGAAATTATCTCGAATTAGAGATAATTTTAATTCAAATAAAATGGAGCCCTTTTCAAGACCCCATTTTCATTCATTACGCAGCGATTGTGCGTCCAATTTTTTCTGTTAATTTCGTCGTTACTTTTGGTAATACCATTTTGATTACTGGTGATAGTACTGCACCAGTTAACCCACCTGCTGAAATGTCTAATGTAGCAGTCATTTCTGTGCCCTTGCCTGCTTTAACTGCTGTAAAGTGGCCTGACCCTTTAAAGTTATCTGAAAGACCCTTAATTTCATATTTAATCGATGAAGGTGCAATCATCTCGACAATCGTAATCTGCATTTCGACTGTTTTCTTCATGCCCTTTAAATTGCCTTCAAACGTCCAAATCGACTCATTTTCATTCACTTGCTTATGTGATTTATAAGCTGGAACAAGTGTTGCCCAATTTTCAATTTTGCTAACGAAGTTCCAAACTGTTTCGAGTTCTACTGGAATTTGTACTGTGTGTGCTGCCTGTGCCATTGTTGTCCACTACCTTTGATGTATTCGTTAAATGCAAAACATTTACTCCCCTATTTTACTATAGGCATTAGCCTCGTGAATATGCGATATATGGAGGATTTTTGACGTTTCGCTAAAAATAGTTAATTCTATTTCCATTTAATTGAGTAAAATGAAGAATAGAATCGTCTAAGTATTTAAGTAGGAGGTGAATGGCATTGTTTTCATTGGAGCAACATTATCAGGAGCATAGTGATCAAATTTATCAATTTATCTACTTTTTAACATTTGACCGCGCGCTTGCAGAAGATTTAATGCAGGAAACATTTATCAAAGCACATGCGGCTCAGCATACATATCGTGGTGACGCAAACGTACTAACATGGCTTCGTGTCATTGCTAAAAACACTACATATGATCATTTAAAGAAAAAATCTATTCGCTACTTTTTACCGTTTGCTCAGCTTCCAGATTCGACAGATGTTGCAATTTCCGCTGCAGAACTCGTTGATTTACAGGAAGATAAACGTGAGCTTTACGCCGCCATTTCAAAATTAAAGCCCGATTTCCGCGCTGCCATCGTTCTTCGCAAAATTGAGGAATTATCAATAAAAGAAACAGCACTTATATTAGGGTGGAATGAATCGAAAGTAAAAAACAATACCGAGCGCGGCTTGAAAGCATTGCAGGAAATGATGAAAGGAGGTAGCGAGCATGGATGAGCAATTGAAAAAGTTAAAGGCTCCAGAACGGACAGAAGCACAGCGTAGTGCCTCTCTGTATAAAATTAAGGAGCACACTGAGAAAAATGGCAAACGAGTACAATGGCAGTATTATGCAACTCTTGTATCAGCTGCGATGCTATTCTTGGTGCTACTTACGTCAATACTTGCACCTCAGCAAACTGGGCCTGCTACACAGGTAAGTGCTAGCTCAAGTACAGAAATCGAAAAAATATATTTTGTGGAAACGTATAATGACGACTATGTTCCTGAAATTAGTAAATGGTACTATCTAGGGAAAAATAAAGCATCGAAAAAAGAACTGGAAATGCTTACACCTTACTTCAATAAAATGACGAGCGCTGAAATGAATGACGAGCGCTTTCGATATGATAGTTATCAAAATTTTATCGTCCAGTATGAGGATGGATCAAAACACTATGTTCAAATGTTTTTTCATGATAGCTATGAATTATGGGATACAACAACGTCTCAAAAAGTTACTTTA
>JAZLIT010000244.1:0-33443 GCA_045617525.1 Solibacillus sp.
CTCCTAATCGACTTTTATGCCAATTAGAAGGTTAGTTGATTTGAAGGGTGCATACAATGATATTTTTTTGCGCTTAAAAAGGAGTATCACTGCAGGAATTTTAACTTGCATGTTGCTCCCTTTTTATTTTGCACTATACAGTTTTTTCAAGTGTTTTTCTGGAATAATTTGATGATACATTAAAACGGTTACTTTTTCGGTATATTCCATCATGCTAGAAAAATCCCGATTGATAGAAATAGAGGGTATGTTCAATTCATTTAATGATTTTTTTGCTGCAACAGAAGGAATCGCATTACTAAGAGCATATTGATAAAGTTGAAAAAACAGAGGACTGGAAAATCAATAGGAAAGCGACGGTAAACAATAGATTAGATACTGCATATTTTTTCATTCAATTATCCTCCAAGAGTATCTTTCACGATTGGCTTTAACTCTGTGTCAAGCATAATTGGCTGTCCAATCCGTTCTGAACGATCCCATCCATCCTTATCGAAAAAGTAAATAATAGTTCCAACCGTAACAAATAATATTCCCAAAATTCGATATAGGATGACTTCAATAGGGAGAAATAAAATTAGCGAAATCTGATCTCTAAATCTATAACAGTGTCCGAACCTTCTCGAAACTAGTAATGAAGCAATATCTTGCATAATTGCTAATAGAATTGAGATGGTGAATAGAATCAAGAATAATTTCAAATGATTCATTGTGACAAAAATAAGAATGAGAACTATAAGGGTTGGAAAGGCGGAAAGGGTTCCGAGTAGAAGGGAGTCTAGAAGTAAAAAGGAGGATACCTTGAAATTGAATTTACGATAAAATGACTTACGGTAGGTAATCACACAATCCACAAAAGCTTTTTGCCAACGAATTCGCTGTCTGTATAAGCTTTTAAAGGTTGTAGGGCATTCAGTATAACAAACTGCTTCAGGTACAAAAATAATCCGTTTGTTCTTCAAACTTGTGCCAATTAATTCGTGGATTCGCAGCGTAATATCCATATCCTCACCGACCGTTTTTCTATATCCTTTTGCCTGAATCAGTACACTTCTTCGAAAAGCTCCGAAAGCACCAGCTATTACAGTAATCGATCCGAACTTGGATTGAGTAGTTTTAAGCAAGTAAAAGGCAGTCAAATATTGAATAATTTGATAGCGAATTAGGCCACGGAGTTTAAAAAAAGGGACTAATTTTTCTTCTTTACGTTTGAACCCCTGAACGATGTTCACCAATCCACCTGCTGCTACTACAGATTCATCTGAAAACGTTTGGTTCATTTCATTTAATGCATTTGCTTCAATAATACTATCTGCGTCTAATGTGATGATGATTTCTTTCGATGCAAAATCTATTCCGGTATTAAGAGCATCGGCCTTTCCACCGTTTTCCTTATCAATTACCCAAATAAACGGGAATTTTTGTGAACGGTAAATTTCCTTTACTTTCTCATGACTCAGCACACCTTGTTTGGACCTTGGAGTTTTAATAAGCATAAGATGTTTGTGGAATGTCTCAAGTGTCTCGTCAGTGGAGCCATCATTTATAAATAGAATCTCAAAATTCTTGTAAAATACATTTAAAATTCCCATCAAACAGTTTTCGATGACAAGTGTCTCGTTATATGCAGGGATTATTATGCTGATTCCCTTTTCCTTTGTCTGATAAATCCTCTTGTATGTACGGCTTGTATAAAGTGGAATAAACATGTAAAGGATATGGAACATAATAAATAGACAGAATAGAACTATAGTGATAATTAAAATCACCAGATGTACCTCCAATTTTTATAAAAGAGTGTAATAAGGAAAGATAAAATATCAATCTTTTATTGTAATTTTAAGTGGTCATTAGAAAATCGAAATAATAGTTATGACTATCTTTATTCTTTATTCTTTTTAAAAACCCGTACATAATCAATTTCATAATTTACAGGAAATACTGTGGAGTAGTCTGGGGATCCAGGCCAATCTCCTCCAATCGCTGTATTTAGGTATAAATACATTTCCTCATTTGGAATAAACTTGATTAAACGAAATCTCTCGATATCGTCAATAAACCAGGTAATAGAATCTGCTGTCCACTCAATGCTAAAAATATGAAAGTCTTTGGTAAAATCAGGTCCTTCAAAGTTACTAGAATCGCTTTTTAAAGTGCCGGTTTTATCTAACCAATGTGAAACCATCCAAACTTCATTTGGCTGGTGGCCAAGCATTTCCATAATATCAATTTCCGGCAGCCAAGTATCTTCCTTATCTGGCATCATCCAAAAAGCTGGGAAAATCCCTTGCCCTGCTGGGAGCTTAGCCCTCATTTCCACCTTACCATATAAAAAATTAAATTTTCCTTTGGTATGAACAGCACCAGATGTGTAATCCTTTCCTTTAAATTTTTCTTTTTTGCTGATTAACTTTAAAAAACCATCCTCAACTTTGACATTGTTAGGAGAATAGTATTGTAATTCATTGTTTTTTTCTGCTGCCCAATCTTCTATATTCCAATTGTCAGAGTCTAGACAATTATTTTCAAATTCATCTTGCCAAATCAAATCCCAGTCGTCTTGATTTGAATTTTTACTATTATTAGGTTTATGAAATGTAAGGGAATCCCCACAAATGCCATCATTATTCTGTAAAACGTTAGACCCTAAAGTATTTTGATTAATGAAGGATTCAAGTGCTTCATCCCCAGTCGACTTAGGTAAATAGATCAAGTCAAGGAAAAAAACAGTTGAAAGCAATATAGTGATAAAAATAAATTTATATAATGCCTTCATTCAAAAGACTCACTCCCTAACTTAAGTGTTCTAACATATATAATGTCGAAAAAATGTATATTATGACAAAAAAAGTCAAATAATTATAAAGGGTTCCAACTAACTGAGTAGAGTAGCATAATCGTACTAAAAATAAGCGAGCAATTAACTACACTTGACGCAGCTACCATCCCCAGTTATTTCGATATCCGATTTTTCCTTATCAAAAAGAAGACCTCAGCCTTGTTAATAAAGTATTCTTTAGCTAATTTTGTATTAGTTATTTTAAAAAAGTTTATAGAGTTTTTATAATGAGGAAACATAAAAATTGTAGATAGTGCGGAGAACCATATCATAAATAAGTGCGGTGTTTAAAATAAGCCATCACAAACATTAAATTAAATGTTTATGATGGCTTATTTTAATTTCTTTATTAAAGGTGTTCGCTTAAAATCTGTTGTCTTATTAAATTAGATTAGCCCATTTCCATAATTAGCGGAAGGTGCTGTTTTTATTAGATAAACAATTGATACATAGATGCTTGTCTTGTTTAGTAATTCTTCTAATTTTTTCGGAGTCAATCGACTAGGAAATTTTTATTTCATAGTCGTTTTATCTTGATCATTTCCAACATACATTAGAAAACGTTGAGATTATAGGAGGTGTGTTTAGTTGCTTCTAATTTTTATGTTATTCACCATTTTCTGTCTTGCCTATGCACTAATAAAAAAACGTTTCATTGCTCTCACCTTTCCTGTGGTTGGACTTATTATTTTAATGATCGTCAAGGTAGTTTTAGTCCCGCTTCCTTTAAAGGAGACGATTCAATTTATTTTTGACCTGAGATAGATTTATGAAGAAAGGTGGTCCATATGAAAAAGATTGATAAAAAAGTTGCTGATGCTTATTTCCGTGAGAAAAATAGGTACATGCTTGTTTATTTTACTCTTTGGTTTCTTGTGTCTTATGTTATGGTAGCGTTTGCAGAATCATTAACTGAAATACAGTTTTTGGGGTTCCCATTCCACTACTTTATGGGGGCAGTTGGAGCGTTAGCTACCTTCATTATTTTACTGTTTATAAATGCCATTGTCGGTGACAAAATTGATAAAAAATACGGGATTGATGATGAACGAAATAAAGAAATAGGTTCAAAAAATATGGTAGAGCACTAAAGGAAGGAGGATAAATATGGATACTCAATTTCTAGTATCACTGGTAATTATATTATGTACATTTGCTTTATATATTGGGATAGCGGTATTTAATACTGCTAAGCAAACGTCTGATTTCTATGTTGCTGGTCGTGGCATACCTCCTATTTTTAATGGGATGGCAATCGGGGCTGACTGGATGAGTGCAGCGTCCTTTATCGGAATGGCTGGAACCATTATGTTACTTGGTTATGATGGGTTAGCCTATATTATGGGGTGGACAGGCGGTTATTTATTTTTAACGATATTACTTGCACCCCAGCTTCGGAAATTCGGCCGTTTTACTGTACCTGAATTTATCGGAGATCGTTTTAATAGTAAGGCAGCTCTTATAATAGCTGCTATTTGTACAATCATTATAAGTTTTACGTATTCAATTGGACAGCTCGCAGGCTCTGGTGTGGTAATAGGACGTCTCTTTGAAATCGATGCAAAAGTAGGTACACTTATCGGCGTTGTGTTAATTGCATTTTATGCTGCATTTGGTGGTATGAAAGGTATTACTTGGACACAAGTAGCACAATACATTATATTAATTATTGCTTATTTAGTACCTGTAATCTTTATGTCATTACATTTAACAAGTAATCCTTTACCGTGGATTTCCTATGGTGAAATTTTATCGAAAATGGGCGAATTGGACCGAGAACTCGGAATTTCAGAATACTTCGCACCCTTTACAAACGGAACCAAGTGGCAGTTTTTAGCACTCATGTTTACGTTAATGTGTGGGACAGCTGGACTCCCGCATGTTATTGTACGTTTCTATACAGTAGGCACAATGAAGGCGGCTCGTTGGTCAGGTGCATGGGCATTAATTTTTATCGGACTTTTGTATTTTAGTGCACCAGCTTATGCAGCCTTTGCACGTTTTATTTTAATGACAGAAGTAGCGGGCAATAAAATTTCGAATTTACCTGCTTGGACCCAATCCTGGATTGATACAGGAAAATTAGGGATAGCCGATGCGAATGGGGATGGAATTCTTCAATGGTTGGAACTTTCAATCGCAAATGATATTGTCGTAATGGCAACACCTGAAATTGCAAATCTAGGTGTATTTGTTATTGGTCTAGTTGCTGCAGGTGCAATGGCTGCCGCATTATCCACAGCTGGAGGCTTAATGATTTCTATTTCTTCTTCGTTTGCACATGATATTTATTACCGCATCATCAATCCAAAAGCATCTGAACGTAAACGCCTATTTATAGGTCGTATTTCAATTGTTGTCGCAACACTATTAGCTGGACTTCTTGCACTAAACCCACCTGGTGCCATTACACAAATTGTTGCATGGGCATTTGCGCTTGCTACTGGTACTTTTTTCCCTGCACTCGTACTAGGCGTCTGGTGGAAGCGTGCTAATGCAAAAGGAACAATTGCCGGTATGATTGTCGGTTTATCTGTGACGCTTATTTACATTTTTACTGCGAAATATGGTGGCTTTGCGATACTAGGAATTATCGATACGGGCGCTGGTATTTTCGGGGCGATAGCTGCCTTCGCAACTAATATAATTGTGTCACTCTCAACCCGACCTCCTTCACAAGAACTGCAAGACGCGGTTATAAACCTACGTTATCCAGAACAAATGATTTATAAAGACGGTGAAGTTTATTTAAATGACGGTTCATCGAAAGAATGATATAAGAGGGGGCAGTTCAACCCCTAACAGGTTCGGTTGATGGAGAGAAAACAGTAAATAGCAGTATATTAGGGACACCTATTCACATATGAATGGGTGTCCCTATTTTTTGTTGTTATAGTAGCATTTTGGATAATATAAAACCTTAATTAGCACGCCGTTAAAGTCAATGCTATAACTTAGAAAAAGTAATTAAAGAAGAGCTAACATGGGAAGAGTTATTGCAACAAATGATATTGATTTGGGAGAGTTAAATAGGATCTAAATAAAACCGCACTTATACTTGTCACGGAAAACCGTATCATAAGTAAGTGCGGTTTATGAAAAGGACCAAATAGGAGAGCAAAGCATAAATACGATGGAACAAGACATAAAATAATGATTCGCGTACGTGGTAGTCGGTCATTTACTTACACAGTTGCGACCTTTTTTCTTAGCTCTATATAGAGCCTTGTCAGCCCCTTTTATTACATCATTAGGATCCTTATATATATTGTTTTTCTCACATACTCCTATGCTTATAGTAACAAATAATTGGTTTGAATTTTCACGTTTTGAGTTTTGAGCTTTTGATGGTTTTCTGGTGTATCCTGCTTTGGATACTTGTTCACGTAAGTTTTCTAAATGTGGTAATACGTCACTTATTGATTTACCCGGAAATAGAATTGTAAATTCTTCCCCACCATAACGAAAGGCTTTACCGCCACCTGTGACCTTCACTAAATTAGAAGCTACCAATTTTAAAACATCATCTCCAACATCATGTCCGTACTTATCGTTAAATTTTTTAAAAAAATCAATATCAACCATTGCAATAACATATTTATTTCCTAGTTTCATCAAGTTTTCCCTAAGGGCACGGCGGGAAGGGATCCCTGTAAGTTCATCAAGATATGCCATGGAGTAGGAGTCCTCAATAATACCGATAATTAACATTAAACCGGCAGCACTTAAATATATAGAAAAAGGTATTTTATCATTAATGAAAAAGAGGGCCGTAAAAATAGAAGCAACACCAAGCAAACGGACTTCAAAGACGCTATTTTTCACAAAGGCTTTAATTATAAGAAATATCAGCGTGAAAAGAAATATTAACAAAGCTGTTTGACTAATAATCTTATTTTCAAAAGGGAGATTTATGAATTTATAATTCAATATCTTTTGTATTGACGAATGATTGGAAACAGCAATTATATATATAATAAACAGCTCAATTAGTATAAGAGCGATACGTATTTTCCCCCATAAAGAGAATAATCCTCTTTCCTTTAAATGTGAAATAATAACGATATTAAGAGGGATTAGCAAGCACATTAAGGAATAAAGAACCTGGGAATAAGTCGTTATACTTATTGAGAATTCTAAATAATAGTTCAAAAACAAGTGAGATAGGGAAAGCAGTAAAATTATCAGGAAAACTCGTCCCTGATTAAATCGAATGCTTAAGATGATTCCTAACCCAAAAATAACATATGGAGAATACTTAAACACAAGAATAACAGGTGGTGTGAATGAAGGGATATTTTCAATCAAGAAATAACATCCTAAAAGAATAAAAATATAAATAATAGCTGAAAAGACTGCTTTAAAAGTAAATTTCACTTAAGGTGGACTCCTTTAATTATGTGCGTAGTATACTATTTGTAGTTTAAGAAGTTAATTTTCAAATTAAGACTATACAATAAATTTCGGCTATTCAAATAGAATCTTTAACTTTGGTTCTAAAAGTTAAAATGGCTTAGTTCATCAAAGTGAACTAAGCCATTTCATATGCCAATATTTTATTATTTACGTTTTAGTAACTATTGAATTGAACAAATTCCCCGACAGGCTTGCGGTAACCACGTGGGCGTTCTTTGTCGACACTTTTGCCAATTGTAATCATCATAACTGGTTCTAAATTGGCTGGAATACTAAACTCCTTGCGTAGTGCTTCGATATTATGCACGTGCATTGGACATGTGTCGAAGCCGAAATGTTTAGCACTCAGCATAAATAGCATTGCATGTAGACCTGCATGTCTCATAATTTCGATGTCGAGGTTAGATGGGTTTGCTTGTAATCCAGCATTAAAATTTTCGATTACTTGCATCGTCGTATCGTAATCGACCTCGTCCATCATTTTTAACATTTTCATTGGCCCGTAAATTTTGTCGGCATTTTCTTTTTCGGCACTTGCTCGGTCACCCATAACAATAACGACGGCACTTGCTGTATGAATTTTATATTGGTTGAAGCTAAGTTCGCGTACACGTTCTTTTTTTTCTTCATCCATAATGACTAAGTAATTTGTGAATTGTAAGTTGTAGGAACTTGGAGCAGTTTTCGTTAAGTTGAAAATATTTTTGAAATCTTCCTCAGTCATGACAAAATCTTTGATAAAATTTACTGCTGAGTGGCGGGCTGTTACTAGTTGTTGAAAATCCATTATGTATACCTCATTTAAAGTTATTTTATCTCGAAATCAAGATATTTTAATTTAGTATATATTATTTTTCTAAAATAGTAAATATATAGATTAATATGTAATGGATCGAAATAAAAAATAAATCCATGTGGGCAACTTCGCTCACATGGATTTTCAATTATCGATTAACTTATAATACGGCTTTAATACATCCGGAATAAATTTTATAAAAATAGCACAGCTAATAAACATTGCTACAAAAATTAAGCTTATTTTTAATAATGCTCCGATGATTCCAGTTATAGACTCGTCCATTGCATGAACCCCACCGATAATGACGATAGAAGCAAATGAAGTACTTAGTGCAAAGCCAAATATATAATGAATCCAATCACTTGAGGAAAGGGAAGCGAACAGTTGACGATGCTGCCAACATTTCAAGCCAATACCGGCAACAAATAAAAATACTAAAATAACACTAATTACTTCAAACATGGCATCGCCTCCTAATCACTATTATTATTATTATTTCACTAAAATATTTTGAGAAAAATCAATATATTTATTTAACGTTATTATATCTCACTATAAAAAAATCTATACCATTACTAGTAAATTAATTTATAACAGGCTATGTTAATAAAAATCTATATCAATATTTTCTACGTTATTTTGTGCCGTTTTTTGCATCCTTACTTCAAGCACACCATTTCTATAAGTCGCCTTCACGCCTTCTCTAGAAACAGGACTTGGTAAGGAAATTAAGCGGTGGAAGCTACTGGCATTACGCTCTTGTCTAAACATATTCTCTTCTTGTATTTCGGTTGTTGTATTGATGGAACCTCTAATGCTTAACGTATTTTGCTCGACATTGATCTGAATATTGTCGTCCTTTTTTAAATTAGAGATTCCGCAAATAGCGATGACTTCGGTTACTGTTTCATGCACATCGACTTTCATGCCGCCAAAGTTACCAAGCATATTATCGAAAATACTCAAATCAAAGGGAGAAGCTGAAAACATCCGTTCAAAATCTTTTCTTACATTCGATAATTGTTTAAATGAATCATCAGGTAGTAATGACATCCTATAAGCCTCCTATTTACTTTTTCTTATATATTATGTGCATGTATTTTTAAGTTGACTGGGCGAATATCAATCATATAAATAAAATCAAATGGTACTTGGTTGAGTCAAAGGGGGACTACGATAGATTCTGTTGTGCCACTTAGTGTCAAATGAACAGCTGAAGGTATATATGGGGCAATAATAGATGAGATATAACCATTTTACCGCTCCTTTTCACATATACGTTTCATGTGGAATCGGATTTTTAATTCATTGTTAACGAGGTGAAAAAAAGCTCAACCTTTGATATTTAAAAGGTTGAGCAATCATTAGATGACGTGAATAAGTCAGACTGAATGTTTACAATTGGAATTTTGTTAGTTGATGGTTTAGATCAAATGCTAGCTGTGTTAGAGCTTCAGTTGATGAAGCAATTTCCTCCATTGTTGCTAATTGTTCTTCAGCTAATGTAGAAACTTTATATGTTTGTTCTGTTGTGTTTCTTGCGATTAGATTGACTGAGTTAAAGGAATTTACGACTTGTTCGGTATTTCCAGCTATTTGTGCTGCTACAGCGGACATTTCTTGAATCTTTCCTGAAACGTCACCTGAAGACTCTAATATTTCGGTAAAAGATGTTCCAGTATGTTCAATGATTTTTACACCATTTAAAACATTTTTAGTTACTTCATTCATTTGATTAACAGCGGATACCGTATCTTGTTGAATAGATTTAACAATATTTGTGATTCGCTGTGCGGAATGACTAGATTCCTCTGCTAATTTTTTCACTTCATCTGCTACTACAGCAAAGCCTTTCCCGTGTTCACCAGCTCTAGCTGCTTCAATAGCTGCATTCAAGGCAAGTAAATTGGTTTGACCTGAAATATTTGTGATTGTAGTAATAATTTCTTCAATTTCCTTTGAGCGTACACTTAGCATTTGGACAGACGTGGCTGTGTCCTTTACAGTGTCTTCAATTGATTTCATTTGAGTAATGGCTTTGTTAATATGTTCTTCTCCTAATTGCGATTTAAGTGTCGTGTTCTCTGACGAAGTTGCAATAGAAGAAGCTGAGTCTGCAATCACTTGAATGCCTTGTAGTACTTCTTTTATGGCAATGGTACTTTCTTCAATGTGTTGTGACTGTTTATTTGTATCGTTTGCAACGTCCTCGATGGCATTGTTCACATGCTGAGTTACAGAATTTGTTTGCTCTGTACTTGCTAATAGTTCCTCTGAAGATGCTGCTAAATTTTCACTGGCTTTGCTCACTGTTAATAATACTTCTCTTAACTGTGTGGACATGCTATTAAATGAGTGTGTTAAAGTAGCTATTTCATCTTTTGATCGAACTGGTAAAGCGTTGAATTTTAAATTCCCTAATGACAACTGTTTTGCTAATTCTGTAAGCGCTCTAAGTGGCTTAATCTTTAGGGCTAATAGCGTAAATGTGAAAACTATCGCGATTAAAACTAATAGCATAGATATAATTAAAATCGATATTTTATTATTTACATCGCTTTCAGTTTCAACTATTTTGGCGGCTGTCCATTCCTGTAGTTGTGTTTTAAAATCATTTAGTGGCTCGGCGATAATTTCCTTACCGCCTTGGTAGTCCACTCCATAAACAAGCTCACGGGCAAGAGTTAAATCATTATTTGCTACGGCCTGCATCGCTTGCTCTTCTAAATTAATGAGATTATTGGAGTTTTGCTGTGCTAGTTCCACTAAACCTAATAACTCAGTAGGTACATTTAGTTCTTTAAAGCGATTGACCACTGTGTCTCTTGTTTTAGTTTCATTAACTTCTTCCCAGTAGTTCTCATAATGTTTCTGCTCACCAAATTGCGTATATGCACGCACTTCATTTGTTAAGTAATCAGAAGCACCTTGTAATTGTGTAGCTAAAACCTCTAATTCTTTATCTAACTTTAAGGCTTCAGTTTCTTCTTCCATATCATGAATAAGTGAAAATAAACTCCAGCCACTTAAAAGCATTAAAATACCTAGAATCAGTGTTGTCGTTTTCAGTAATGTACTAATTTTCATAATTGATAAATTCCCCTTTTCATTCTTGTTGAATGTATAAATAGATAAGATGATCTACTTCCTTTTGTTAAGTATGTAAATAGTCTCGTATAATATTATAAGATGTATGAGTATGATTTACTAATTAAGTGCTTAAATGTTATAATAATTTGAACTATTTAAACAGAAATCGCACGAAATAAAAGATAAATTCCGTTAAAAAAATAAATAAATTGTAAAAATAAATATGGCTTTTTGACCAAATTATTCTAGAAAATAAGGTGTATTGATTGTCATTAGAGAATGTGTCAGAGGAAAAATGAATAATAGACGAAAATAAAAAAGGTTGAAATATAAGTTATATTTCAACCTTTTCAAATTGTTAGATGATAATTAAATCGAAAAACTTCTGAAAGTTCCCCAACTCTCTTGTTTAAATAGCTGAGGATAAGTGGACATAAAGTTTACGATTATTAATACATAATCTAGGTTTGGATATAGGTCGAATAAAAACCTATCGCCGTATCGAATAGCCGTTAATGCAATTGGTAATTCACGCCGGAAAATTTCATTCCGCCGTATTGATGCGTTTAAGTCATGCTCTTCTTTGTTTAAAAATAAATCTACATTGTAATATAAGATATTCCCGGTTATTTTCCATTCAGCTATTACTTCATCTCTCAAGTCAGTATTAATTTTGTCCCACGCAAATTGTGTTCCAATTGTTAAGAGTAGTTCGCCGGTGAGGTCAGAGTGGGTTAGTGTATAATTTCTTGGAATAAATGGTTCTGTAGCCGTTACACCATTCCTATATTCTACAGTGAGTCTTTCTGGATTAAATTTACTCATAGATTAACTCCAATCGTTTTGATAAATTGTTTGTAACGTCCTCCCGGGCTATTACAATCGGCTTATCGCAAATCCCTAAAGCACCAAAGAATCTCTCTATACGTAAGGACATGTAAGTATAGTTTTTAAATTATTTAGTGCAAGAATAAATTCTATAACCTAAGTTATCTGCATACTTGGTGATTATGTCAAAATGTTTTTCCATAATTTCATTCAGTTTAGGTTCAATATTGTTGAAGGAATGCAAATCAGGTATTGAATCGATTGAGGTATTTTTTTGAACACGAACATGTTCAAAACCAGCCTGTGTTAATAATTCCACCCAATCCTCTTTCATAGGAAGGGAATCAAACCCATAAAATTGTTTGATTTCCTCCTCATCCTCTTCCGTTAATGGCTGGATAATCGTTTGCTCGATTGCTATGAACCGTCCACCATTCTTTAATAACCGAAAGATTTCTTTAAGGGTTTTTGGCTTATTAACAAAAGAAAGAACAGATTCAGAAATAATAAAATCAAAATGATTATCCGGTAACGAAATTTTTTCTACTGAGCCTTGAATTATTTCTACGGGTAAGTTATTTTTTTTCATTCTCCTTTTGGCCCTTGCCACCATTGTTGGGTCGTTATCTATGCCTGTTACGTTTGCTTCATACTTGTAAGCTAGATAGGCAGCAGTTTGCCCAGTACCACAGCCTACGTCTAAAACTTGAGATGTATTGTTAATGTCCTCCTTCTTAAATAGTTCCTTTGTAAGTTTAATACCACCTGGATGTGCACCTTCAATAGCCAATGTTGATAAAAAATCCAGATACGCTGAATTCTGAATTAGAATCACCTTCCCTATTTGTTTTTTTAAAGATAAGACAGTATAAATTTTTATAATGTCTAGGCATTCGCGGCGAGCGCCCTAAAGAGCAAATAAACGCGTGAATACACTTTTCTTTTATAATATGAATAAAAAAAGGTATGGTTCTTGCAAGGAAAATGTGATGACTATCAGTGGGGGAAATACAGTTGTATAGTTTTAGTGAATTCCATGAAGGTAAACATTATGTAAATAACTAGTTTTTTGATAGGTAGAATTTTATTTATTTTAAAAATTTGCTATTATTCCGTCTATTATGGGATTTTTAAAAAAATATTGTTAAAAATCCAATTTTAGTTATAATGAATTCTTATGCAAGAATGCATATAACAAAAGGAAAAGGCGGAGTGATAAATGAAAAGAACCCTTACAGCAGTTTTAGCATCTGTAATGTTACTGGGCGCATGCTCAGGTGAAGAAAAGAAAGACAATGCGGAGGCTTTAGTAGACACAAACGCGTCAGCGGAAACTACTGTGGCAGTTAAACCAACCCCAATTCAAGGCGAAGACTACGACGTGACAGGCGGTGCAGATGCATACGCTAGTGCGGGTGATAATTCGGAATCTCGCTATTACAAAGCACCTGATTTTTATAATATGAAATCAGATGAAAACTTAACAATTATCGAAAACTTCCAAACGATGCAACAAACGACGGAATGGTCTTGTGGGCCAGCAACATCATTAATGGTAGCAAATCATTTTGGATACGATGAAATGACGGAAATGGACATTGCTGTTCAAATGAAAGCAATGACTGACCTTGATGTTGAAGGTGCATTACCTGGATCAGCAAACAGCTTCCACGAATACGGAGCAGATGTTTCTCAACTTTATAACTTTTTCACTAGTATTGAAGGTTTTGACGTATTAGAAACGAGCTACCGTTCGGATTATACAGAAGCTGATTTAATTCAGGCTGATTCTGGCGCAACAGGCAGCAACGTTGGTAACTTACCAGAAACATTTTTATGGAATAGTCTATATGCATCAGAGAATAGCGACACAACAGAAGCTTGGGTTGCAGATGCAAAAGATAGCTACTTCGTGAAATGGCTGACAGATCACTTAAACAATGATCGTCCAATCATGGTTGAGTGGGGCGACTGGGGTGGACATTGGCAAGCAATTATCGGTTATGACAACAACGGTACACCAGGTATCGGTGATGACGTGTTAATTTTTGCAGACCCATATGACACATCAGATCATTGGCAAGATGGTTATTACTACTACCCATTAGAGCGTTGGTTCGGTATGTGGAATGACCGCAATATCGCACCAAAACCATTCCAATTACAACCGTATATCGTTGTGGATTACAATAAATAGAATATAGAAGTGTAAAGGCAGGCGTAATGAATTTTGTTACGTCTGTTTTTTTGTTGAATTATTTGTCCGTTTTTGATTGTTAGAGAAGGAAGTATGAGGCTAAAAATCGCTATCTTCTTTATTCTAATAGGAAAAAATTGTCGTGTATTCTATTCTCACGTTATAATAAGTTAGTTAGATAAAGGAGGAGCTGGTAACAAGATGTTTAAACCAAAAAAGGGATTCTACTTACTGAGTTTATTACTAATGTTAGGCCTAATTTTAGCTGCTTGTGGTTCAGAAACTGAAAATGAAGTTCAAGACGACGAAACACAAGTAAGTGACTTCAATGCGGAATATGCAAATGAAGTAACAGAAAACCCACTTGTGACGATTACGATGGATACGGGTGATCAAATTGTTATTGAATTAGAGCCGAAAGTTGCGCCAAATACAGTTGCTAACTTTATTTCATTAGTGCAAGAAGGCTATTATGACGGGCTGATTTTTCACCGTGTTATTCCTGGCTTTATGATTCAAGGTGGGGATCCAACAGGGACAGGTTCGGGTGGTCCAGGCTATTCAATTGATGGTGAATTTTCTGAGAATAACTTTGAAAATAATTTAACGCATGATCGAGGTGTCATTTCGATGGCTCGTTCACAGGATCCGGATTCAGCGGGTTCGCAATTTTTTATTATGACTGAACAATCCCCACATTTAGATGGTCAATACGCTTCTTTTGGTAAGGTAATTGAAGGTATTGAAGTTGTAGATCAAATTGTTGCTGTAGAGCGTAATGCTTCTGATAAACCGACGATTAATCAACAAATGAAAACCGTAACAGTGGATACAAAAGGATTTACGTATCCAAAACCAGCAGTAAATAAATAAGTATAGAGAGCAGGGTTATTAATGGAGAATATTAAAGGTAAAGTGGCACTTGTAACAGGTGCAGGTCGTGGCATTGGGAAAGCAACAAGTATTGAACTTGCTAAGCAAGGAGTGCACGTAGCACTACTCGCGCGCACGCAAGAAAATGTAGATGCGGTAGCTAAAGAATTAGCGCAATATGGTGTAAAAACGATTGCGTTGGCTGCAGATGTTACAAATTTACAAGAAATTGAAGCAGCTGTAGAAAAAGCAGTTACTGCGCTTGGGCCAATCGATATTTTAGTGAATAATGCAGGGACTTCGAAATTCGGTAAGTTCCTAGAGTTAACGCCTGAAGAGTGGTTTAACATTATTAATGTAAATGTAATGGGTGTGTACAATGTAACACGTGCTGTTTTACCTCAAATGTTAGCACGTAATACAGGGGATATTGTTAATATTTCTTCTACAGCAGGCCAAAAGGGTGCCCCAGTAACAAGCGCCTATTCTGCATCTAAAGCGGCTGTAATTGCCATGAGTGAATCATTGATGTTGGAGGTTCGTAAATCAGATGTACGTGTTGTTACATTGACACCGAGTACGGTAGCAACTGATATGGCAATCGAGCTAAATTTAGTGGGTGAAGAAACGGATAGAGTGATGCAGCCAGAAGATTTAGCGGAACTAATCGTAATGAGCGTTAAATTATCTAAACGTGTTGTACTTAAATCGGCTGGCATGTGGTCAACAAATCCTTAAACATATAGAGAAGAGAATGCGATTTAGGAAAATAACCTAAGTCGCATTTTTTATTTTCAGTGTAAATGACATTATTTGTTATAGAAGTTATAATGAATTGCTCAATACTCTCTAGAAAGTAAGGAATGGAGGGCTACCATGATTAAATTACATACGATTAGTAAGTGTTACTCGTCCTTTTTAGCACTCCGTGGAATTTCGTTAACGATACAGCGTGGTGAAATTTATGGGATTATTGGTGCAAGTGGGGCCGGAAAATCTACGTTACTTCGTGTGATGAATTTACTGGAAACACCGAGTGAAGGAGAAGTAGAAGTAGATGGTCAGCTCCTGACACAGTTAAAGGGCAAGCAAATTCGCGAAGCAAGAAAATCCATCGGCATGATTTTTCAGCAATTTAATTTAGTATCAAATAAAACGGTTTTTGATAATGTGGCGCTTTCATTACAGATAGCACATTATCCAAAGCAGGAGCAACGTGCACGGGTTTTACAATGCCTACAATTTGTGGGATTAGAAAGCTTTGCGGATAAATACCCTGCCACATTAAGTGGTGGACAAAAGCAACGTGTGGCGATTGCGAGGGCACTTGCGAATGAGCCTAAGGTGTTATTATGCGACGAGCCAACATCTGCACTAGATCCAAGTACGACTGCAGAAATTTTAACCGTGTTAGAAATGATTAATAAAAAGTTAGGTGTAACGATTGTAATTGTTAGTCATGAGATGGATGTGATTAAAAGCATTTGTAATCGTGTGACGGTATTGGAAGATGGCGCAGTGTATGAGACGGTTTCAATTGAGCCGAAAGGGATTGCGCAAAAGGGCCAGAGTGCGCAGCGATTTGTGGATGAGCTAGTGGGTGGTGATTCAACATGATACCAGATGTACTTGTTACGTACCAAACGGAAATTTGGCAATCGATTGGTGAAACGTTTGTGATGGTTGGTGCATCGATTATTGCGGCAGTGCTTGTCGGATTACCAGTGGGGACAATTCTTTTCTTATGTAGAAAAGGACAAGTTGCAGAAAATGGAATTATTTTTTCAGTTGTAAATTTACTTGTTAATATTACCCGCTCGTTTCCGTTTTTATTGCTCGTTGTTTTTTTAATTCCTTTTACAAGATTTTTGGTTGGGACGGCGATGGGGACGACCGCGGCAATCGTCCCACTTTCGATCATTGCGATTGCTCATTATTCGCGGCTAGTAGAGCAATCATTGCTCGATGTTCCTCGTGGTGTCATTGAAGCAGCCATTTCGATGGGTGCATCCGCGCGGCAAATTGTTTTTAAATTTTTATATGTTGAGGCGCGTTCTAGCCTTGTGCTAGGACTTACGACGTCCATTATTAGCTTTATTTCGTATTCTACGATTATGGGTATTGTGGGCGGTGGCGGTATTGGAGATTTTGCGATTCGCTATGGCTATCAACAATATAAAACAGATTTAATGATGTATGTGATAATCATTATGATTTTTTTCGTGCAGCTTATTCAATTTACGGGCACGACAATTGCGCGGACAATCGACAAAAGATAACGTATAGGAGAAGTGAAAATGAAAAAATTACTTAGCATACTACTATTATTAACAGTTGTTTTAGCAGCATGTGGCAACAACACGAAGGAGTCAGAAGGAAATGAAGTGTTAAAGGTAGCATCATTAATCCCACCTATGACGGAAATTTTAGACCTTGTAAAGCCAATGCTTGCTGAGGAAGGCATTGAATTACAAATAGTTGTATTAGGTAATAATGTAATGCCAAACGAAGCGCTAGCAGCAAAAGAAGTGGATGCAAACTTCTTTCAACATGTACCTTATATGGAACAATTCAATCTTAACAATAGTTCAAATTTAGTGCCGGTAACACCGATTTATTATGCAAACTATGGTGTTTACGCAAAGAACTATAAGGACATTAGTGAATTACCAGATGGTGCGGTGATTGCCATGGCCAATGATGTTTCCAATGTAGATCGTTCATTATCTTTACTTGCACAGCACGGAGTCATTAAGTTAAAGGATAAATCACAGCCTTACTGGACAGAGGCAGATATTATTGAAAATAAGAAGAATCTTAAATTTGAAGAAGTTGATTTATTAATGCTTGCGCGTATGTATGATGATGCAGATGCAGTTGTAATGACGCCAGCGTATGCAGCGCCGTTAAATTTAACGCCAAAAAGTGACGCGTTATTAACAGAAGGTAGCGATAATGAATTCGGAATTACACTTGTTGCACGTGAAGATAATGTGGATTCTAATGCGATTCAAAAATTAGCTAAAGTGATGACAAGCCCAGAAGTGCGTAAATTCCTAGAAGAAAATTACGACGAAACGGCAATCCCGGCTTTTGAATAAAGAGTAGTTGGGCCTGGTGTGCAGTAAATGACTATCTAAAAATGAGGGATAAAAGAAGTGTGTGCAGGGAAGCCAGAGAAGCTTACTGCACATCTTTTTATTGTTTACTACTATTTTTAATAGTAAAAAAGACGATTCATTTTGAAATGAATCGTCTTTAAAAGAGGAAATTAGTTTGTGTAGTTATCGAAGTAACCTTGGATGTAGATCATTGGAGTTCCTTTATCGCCAGAACCAGAAGTTAAGTCAGATAATGAACCGATTAAATCTGTTAATTGGCGAGGTGTTGTACCTTGAGCTTCCATTGCGCCAACTAGGTCTTCGTTTTTATTAGTAATATGCTCTTTAATTGCTGCTTTTAATCCTTCCCCACGTAGGTGAGAGAAGTTGTTATCTGCTAAATATTTAAGTTTTATTTCGTTTGGCGTTCCAGCTAGACCTTTTGTGAATGCTGGAGAAACAACTGGATCAGCAAGCTCCCAAATCTTACCTACCGGATCTTTAAATGCACCATCTCCATAAACCATTGCTTCTACATCTTTGCCTGTTGCTTCTTTAATTTTTGCAGCGATTGCATCAACGATTGGCTGACAGTTATGAGGGAATAATTTTACTGATTCCTCTGTTGATTTATTTGAGCCTAATAGACCGTATTGTGGGTTGAAGCCAGAACCGTCGATTGATTCAGATAAAATAGTGTCTAAAGAAAATACTTTCGTTGCGCCAGCAGCCTTTACTAAACGTTGTGTACGGAAACGAGAGTGGATATCACAAACTAATACTGAAGATGTGTATTCAACGATTGTTTTCGCGTTGTTAGAGAAGATGACTTCAACTTCTGCCCCTTCAGCGATGATTAATTCTTTATAGTATTCGATGTAATCAACACCAGTGAATGTGTGTTTTTTAAATCCGAAGTGTCCACGGAACTGAGCTTCAGAAAGTGTATCTGTCCAAGGGTTAACACCTTTAACATCTAATTCGTCGATGTCTACTAAGTGATTCCCTACTTCATCAGATGGGTAACTCAGCATTAAGACAACTTTTTTAGCGCCACGTGCGATACCACGCAGAATATTTGAGAAGCGGTTACGAGAAAGAATTGGGAAAATTACGCCAACCGTGTCATCACCGAATTTCCCTTTTACATCTGCAGCGATATGATCAATTGTTGCATAGTTACCTTGTGCACGTGCAACAACTGATTCTGTTACAGTAATAATATCTTTATCTTGAATCTCATAGCCTTCAACTTTTGCTGCATTTAACGCTGTATCGACAACGATTTGTACGATATCGTCACCTTCATTAATAATTGGGCCACGAAGACCACGAACTACAGTACCTACTACACGTTCCAAAATAATCTCTCCTCTATGTTTACATCTTATTTAACTAGTTAACGTTCTAATTTTTAATCCTTGTTTACTATACAACGCTTACATGATATAAGTAAAATTAATATTATTAATAACTGCTGAAAGGTGTGCTTATATGGTTAGCAAATTAGATTTGTATCGTATTTTTCAAACGGTTAGCCAAAATAAAAGTTTTTCGAAGGCAGCAGAAGCGCTATATATGACGCAACCAGCTGTGAGTCAATCGATTGCAAAACTAGAACAAGAATTAAACATGCCCTTATTTTATCGTACTCCAAAAGGCGTTACGCTAACAAATGAAGGGAAAGTATTACATGATTATGTTAACCAAGCGCTCGGTATTTTAGATGCGGGCGAAGATAAAATGCAGGAATTTAAAAATTTAATGACAGGTACGTTGCGAATTGGCGTTGGAGATACGATTTCACGTTTCTTCCTGCTACCTTATTTAGAAGCTTTCCACACAAAATATCCAGGTATTCGCTTAAAAGTATTAAATGGAACCACGAGTGAGATAACGGCGTTTGTGAAGGCTGGGGAAGCAGATGTGGGCATTTGCAATTTACCTGTTTACGATGAGATGATGAATGTCCAACCATGTAAGGATATTCAAGATGTCTTTGTGTGTGGGAGAAAATATTATAACATCACGCAAAATCTGGTTACCTTGGCGTTATTGATGAAGATGCCGTTAATCTTTTTGGAGAAAAAGGCAAATTCCCGCAATTACGTGGAAGCCTTCATAAAGGAAAAGGGCTTTGATTTAGTGCCGGAATTTGAACTAGGCTCACATGATCTACTTTTACAATTTGCGAAAATAAATTTAGGAATTGCCTGTGTAACAAGGGAGTTTGCACAAGCGGAGCTAGATAGTGGCGAGTTATTTGAGCTTCAAATTGATACACCTATTCCGAAAAGAAGCATCGGAATTTGTACGTTAAAGGCAGTACCACCATCACATGCAGCGAAGAAGTTTATCGCATTAATTGATCCACGGGCCATTTAAGTAGCAAAAATTCCATATAAAAAGGCTATTCATCTTTTCAGAGATGAATAGCCTTTTGCTTATAATTATCGATAAGTAACGGCAGTACCGGATGCTACGCACATCATCATTCCATCACGAATTGTTTCAAAATCTAAATCTACACCGACAATTGCGTTTGCACCCATTGCACGTGCACGATCTTGCATTTCCTCAAGTGCAATACGGCGTCCTTCAGCTAACTTATCTTCGTAAGCGGAGCTACGGCCCCCAATTACATCTGTTACAGAGGCAAAAAGATCACGGACAATATTTGCCCCCATAATGGCTTCCCCCGTTACAATGCCATGATACGTTTCAATTGATTTTCCATCTAGAGAGCTAGTTGTTGTTACAATCATCATTAATTCCTCCTTTACCCGATTATTAATTATACGAAGCGTTTTTCATAAAGTTTCATAAAAACAATGTGGCTAGAAAATTTGTAATATTATGTTAAATTAGGTAAAATGAATAGTGGTTCATTATCGAACTTAATTTCAGGGGGGTGTCATGGATGGCAAGTAGTGTTCATAGTGTTGAAGTTCAAATTTCAGAGCAAGAGCTTTGGTCTTTTATTCGTGAGAAAGGTGATTGGGCGACATTAATTCCAGGTTACCTGCATCATGAATTGATTGGCAACGAGGAAATGATTTGGGTGTTTAAAGGGGATTTCGGCTTTATTCAAAAGGCTGTTAAATTGCAGCTAAATGAAGTTTCTGTTGAGGACAATGCTAGGTTTACATTCAAATTAGAAGGGTTATCAGACAATATTAATGGTAGCGGCTATTTTGAAATGGAAGCTGTGAATGAAAATACGTTTAAATTAACAGGGAATCTTGATATGAGTGCAGGTGGTTTTCTTGCTGGCATGATCAATCCAGTGCTTGAAAAGTTTGTGCCTGAAACGGTGGAACAGTTAGTAGAGGCAATGGGGAAATTTGCATCGAAGGAAACGGTCTAATCTAAATAGGATTTATGTGAAATCAGCGTGCTTCTTAACGAGTTGTTAGGGAGCATTTTTTATGTTTTATTGGTTTTGATAAATTTACAATAAGTTGGTTGCAAAGGATAAGGACTTAGGTAGGTGAACAGGAAGAGCCTTATTTAAAAAACAAATTTGTTATTTAAACGTAAGTTTTTCAGTGCTCTCCATATTGAATGGTGTGTTTTTTACCAAAGTACATTTTTAATTTTAAACATACAATTTTCTTAAGTATATATTTATTCTCGTTCGAGGAAATATTCTCTAATTTCAATTGGTAATTCTTCTATAGCTATAATTTCCATCTTTTTCGTACCAGGAGTAGTTTGAATTAAGTACGTTTTTTCATCAAATTCTAATAATGTTAATTGCGTAATCTTATTAGGGTTGTTAAATTCTTCTTGAATATATTCAATACCTTCATAGTCGATGTTTTTAGAATCAATAAACAGTGACTCTGGATTATCCGAATCCCTTAATTTCTGCATTAATTCCAATGAATTAGAAGGGTTAGTAATAGCCCAGTTAATGGTTGGTGCTGCAAGAAGAAATAAAATTAAAATAAAGGCTAATATTTTTTTTATATAAAATCCCCCTTAAATTAAATCGATAAATACACTATTTATCAATTGTACTATTTCTCTTAACTTCGATGTGAGAACTATTCATGGCTTTACTCTCCGTGGCTTAATTAACGCACTGCTGGAAAAAACGAATAACTATACATTGAATACTGTAAAGTCATTCGGGGAAAGTTATTAATTTAACAGGCCTACTATTCTATATTTTATTATATCTAATCGCTATAGGCAATGACCACATCCAAATTAAAAGGCATACTGTTATTATTCCTAATCCAATTAAAATTCCTAATAAGGTTTCCATTATATCCTCCGATTTGCTCAACTTTTACGGTTCATAAGTAGCTAAAATTCAAACACCCCATTCAATTGAATAGGGTGTTTTGTTCAAAGTTTTACTTAGGAACGTTATAAAAAGTTATTTGTATTCCATCAGGTGCTAATATAATTTATTTTGATACCATCCTTCTTCAAATGTAAGATTCAATGATTTACCAAATAGAATACCAAATGTAATAAAAGAAGATCCCCTTGCAGTTATAAGGTTCCCATCTTGTACTACTGATTCATTTAAATAATTAGCATCTTCGAATAACCCAGAACTTTTTCTAACCTTATCTATTAAACCAACTGTAAATTTTTTATTCTTTAATAATCCCGCTTTTGCTAGTAATGCAGGAGAACTTGAAATACTGGCAATAATGAAATTATCTTGATTCGAAATCTTTTTAATGAAATCTGTATATGTTGATTTTGTAAGGATATCAAAAACATCCATACATCCAGTTAACAGAAGACTGTCGAATTCCTCGTAATTAATTTGATCAGTTGTTAAATCTGCAATTAATGTAAGACCAGCTTCTCCTCTAACTGGTTCTCTGTCTATTGATATAATACTTATAGGTTTGGCACCTTGCATTAAAATTGATAAAGCTGTTGTTAACTCATATTCGCTAAAATTAGGATAAATGAGAACTGCCGTTTTTTTCATAAAAAACTCCTCCATATAAATGTAACAACATATCGGAAAGTTCATTTGCTGTTGCATTAAAGCCACTGTTACTATGATTTTTGAAAGTTGTTTCTTAATTTATCTGCAACATGAACTAATTTTACCTTTAAGTCATCAAACCAAGCTGGAGTATTTCTAATTTCTCCGTAATCCAAAGAACTTAATAATCTAGCGAATTTATATAAGTTTGCATATCTTTGGAACTGAGGAAATTGGGCTACTACATCATTTTCTAAAACCATTTTGGAACGATAGCCATTCAAAAATGACTGAATCAATAATATTGATTGAGGGTTATCATCGTCAATATAATCATCAAGTGCTGTTACAAGATCAAGTGCATACCAATGATACATAGCATCATCAAAGTCAATGACATTGAAATAAGGTGGTTCCTTATCTTCTACAAAAAATAAATTGTCTAATTAAAAATCATAATGTATCAATCCAAATACATCTTTGTCGGTAGATAATGATTGAAGCCAATTCGTTATCTCGCTTAATTCCTGAAGCGCTAATTCTTCTTCGGGATGCTTTTTAAATACGCTTTCCATGAATTGTAGGGTATCTAACCAGCTCTTTCTTCTATCACCAATCGGCTCATATTTTTTTGATAAACAATGAAGTGATGCAAGTGATTTTCCCCATGCCTCCATCTGTTTTTCAGTAATTGTGTCTTCATCCAAATGAATTCCGTTAGCAACACTAAAGACAACAGCAATATATGTGCCATCTGGTGTTTTTAGCATTTCAATTAGTTTTTTATTGATTGAGTGAATTGGTGTTACAGTTGGAAATCCATTTGATTGTAAATATTGCATAAACGCTAACTCTGCTTTTATTTGTTCAATTGAATTATCTTGGTCAAAACTAATTCTTAAAAAGTATTGAACTTGATTACGTTCAAAAGCATACACAAAATTTGAACTTGCACGCCATAGTTCCAGAGTTCCTTCGTCATGTTCCCAAAATCGAAGAAGATTTTGCGCGAATGTATCTGATGCAATTCCTTTTACCATGTTTCCTAAATCCATCATCTTTCATTTTCCTCCCATTACCTTTGAGAGGATTAAACCTTATTTAAGAAGTAATCCCTCTCATTAGCATACTATTTTGAAGTTCTATCATTTTCAATAAGTCACCCCTTCCTGAAGTTTCGGCTATACAAATTAATAGCCAGATAGATGTTGATTCGACATGAAATTACAAATCCCTCTTTTTAATTTCCGTTCTGATAAATGAAAAAGACTTACTATATAGTTGAGGCTGCTGAAACCAAGGACATAAGTTTCATAAGTTTCCGTGCATTACTCTTCTAATGGTAAAATAGAGCTTCACTTGAGAAAAGAAGAAGGTGCTTGAAATGAATGAAGCAGAATTTGAAAAGAAATTAAATATACAGACGGCCGGTTTCCAATATGGATTTCCGAAGTTAATTGATTATCATCGGTATGAGCCGACCCCATACGAGGCGATGGAGCAGCTTTTTGAATATTATCGTCTTCCCGAACATGCACATTGTGTTGATATTGGCTGTGGAAAAGGGCGTGTTCCCATTTATTTACATGCGAAATTTCACGTTCCGACAAAGGGCATTGAAATGGATCAGAAGTTTTTCATTGAGGCGGAGCATAATCGTGAAATGTATTTGCAAAAGGCGCGGAAAAAGCATATTCCTATTGAGTTTTTAAATATGCTGGGAGAGAAATATGAAGTACAACGGAAAGATAATGTATTTTTCTTTTTCAATCCATTTTCAATCGCAATTTTCCGGAAAGTACTTATGAATATATTACTTTCTTTCGAGCAAAGCCCAAGGAAAATTCACTTAATTTTATATTATCCTGCACCAGATTATATGCAGATGTTACAAAATGATACGGCATTTGAATTAATTACAGAGGTTCATTTAATAGGGAAGAAAAATGAAAATGAGCGAATTGTTGTATTTGAGTTGAGCTATTAGTAGAAGTATTAACCTTTTTAAGACTTACGTAAATGAAAGTCGTGACATTGCGTAAGTCGTTTTCTACTATAATTTATCAGAATATTCAAAACTATGTTGTATAACGAAAAGATTTAGAATATAATAATCTGAAATCTCTAATATTTCCAAAAATTGACTAGGGGGAAAATCTATGGGAAATAAGCGTAAAATAAAAAAGTTTGGCTCATTATTTTTAGCTACAGCATTACTGACAGGGGTGCTAGCAGGTTGTGGCGATTCAAGTGGTTCTGGCGATACGATTAAAATCGGTGGTAACCTTGAGCTTTCTGGTGGTGTTGCTTCATATGGATCATCTATTAATGAGGGTGCAGAGCTAGCAATTAAAGAAATCAATGATGCAGGCGGTATTAATGGTAAATTAATCGATTACACAGTAATCGATAATCGTTCTGAGAATGCGGACGCAGTAGCGGCTGCAACAAAGTTAATTACAGAAGAAAAGGTTGTCGCAATGCTTGCGCCAGCGACTTCTGGTAATACACTTGCAATTGTTGAATTAGCAAATACAAATAAAGTGCCAATTGTAACTGGTTCAGGCACAAATGAAACAATTACAGTGGCAAAAGACGGATCAATTAATGATTATGCATTCCGTACATGCTTCATCGATCCATTCCAAGGGATTGTAGCAGCAAACTTTGCGTCAAATGACCTTAAGGCAAAAAATGTAGCTATTTATACAGATTCATCTGCTGACTATTCAAAAGGGTTAGCCGCAGCATTTAAAAAGCAAATTGAGGCAAATGGCGGTAAAGTTATACTTCAAGAAAACTATGTAGATAATGACGTAGATTACAAGGCGACATTAACGCGTATTAAAGGGGCAAACCCTGATTTCATATTTATTCCTGGCTACTATGAAGAAGTGGGATTAATCATTAAACAAGCTCGTGAAGCAGGCATTACTGCACCACTTATGGGTGGAGATGGTTGGGACGCTCCAGAACTTGTTGAATTAGCAGGTAAGAAGGCATTAGAAAACACGTATATCACAAATCACTATTCTTCTGGCGATCCAGATAAAAAAATTCAAGCGTTCGTAGAAGCATTTGAAGCGGAGTATGATAATTCGCCAAATGCCTTCAACGCACTTGGCTATGACTCAATTTATTTCTTAGCAGATGCAATTGAGCGCGCGGGCGATAATGTTACAGGTGAAGAGATTCAAAAACAGTTAGCAGCTACTAAAGATTTAAGTTTAGTGACAGGTACATTTACAGTTGACGATAAACATAATCCAGTAAAATCTGCGACAGTCTTAGAATACGTTAACGGTGAACAATCGTTTAAAACGAAGGTAAACCCGTAATTTATTTAACTTCTTTCAGCGGAAGTCTACCACTTTTATAGGTGAAATGATGAATGAACGATGCATTTTCCTTTTAGGCGGTTTGCCGACTATTCGCCGAAAGAAGTTAAAGTCTCCGGCGGGTGTCTCGAATTCGGGTGTGAGTTCTTTGCCAAGGTGCTGGAGCTGAATTCGGACGCAATTACGCCTCGGCGTAGTTGATGGAAAAGGGGGGCTGAATAGGCCTCCCTTTTTTGTTGTTTTACACCATGAACATTAAGTAAAGGAGTGAAGCGAATGGAATGGATTCAACAGCTCGTGAATGGCGTTTCATTAGGAAGTATTTATGCACTCATCGCGCTCGGTTATACGATGGTTTATGGCATTATAAAATTAATTAACTTTGCACATGGTGATGTATTCATGCTCGGTGCATTTATTGGATTTGTTGCAATTGTACGATGGGAAATGCATTTTATGCTAGCACTATTGGTTGCGATGGGCTTATGCGCATTAATCGGCGTAATCATCGAAAAAATTGCCTACCGTCGTTTACGTAATGCAACGCGAATTGCAGCACTAATTACAGCGATAGGAGTTTCATTGTTAATTGAGTACACGATGATTTTCTTCCGCGGTGCGTCTCCAGAAGGGTACCCACAAGTAATGGAAACAAAATTTATTGAAATATTTGGCGCACAAATAGATATGAAATCAATTTATATTCTAGGTATTTCTATTTCACTCATGCTATTACTTCAATTTATTGTTCATCAAACGAAAATTGGGAAAGCAATGCGTGCTGTTTCACATGATGTGGATGCAGCAAAATTAATGGGGATTAACGTGGATAATACAATATCAGCAACATTCGCGATTGGCTCTGCACTAGCAGGGGCAGCGGGCGTAATCTTTGGGTTGTATTATGGACGAATTGATCCATTAATGGGCTTATTACCGGGGATTAAGGCGTTTGTGGCTGCTGTACTTGGGGGCATTGGTAATATTCCGGGGGCAATGGTCGGTGGAATGATTCTTGGTGTAGTAGAAACGTTTGTAAGTGCACTTGGCTTCTCTTTATGGCGAGATGCAGCGGCATTTGTCATCTTAATTTTGATTTTAATTTTACGTCCATCAGGTATTTTCGGCAAAAATACGCGTGAGAAAGTGTAGGTGGGAAGTGTATGAAAAAAGCTAAATTATTTTGGGGCTATTTTGGATTGGCACTTGCACTCTACGCAGTCATTCAAGTTCTTATTAGCGTTGGTGTAGTGGATATTCGGTATCAAAATTTACTAATGGCGATTTGTATTAATATTATTTTGGCTGTAAGTTTACATGTCATTATTGGGATTACGGGGCAATTTTCGATTGGTCATGCGGGTTTCTTAGCAGTAGGTGCGTATATATCAACAATTATTACAATGAAATTAGGTATGCCATTTATCTTGGGAATTCTAGCAGGTGCGGTTGTTGCGGCAATAGCAGGTTTAATTGTTGGTATTCCTTCATTACGTCTTAAAGGGGATTACTTGGCCATCGCCACGCTTGGATTTGCAGAAATTATTCGTATCATCTTTTTAAATATTGATTATGTGGGTGGTGCTGCAGGGATGCAGGTTACGCACCAGACGAATTGGACGACAGCATTTGTGTGCGTTGTCATTACAATTATTGCAATTTCGAACTTCACGAAATCGCGTCATGGGCGTGCATGTATTGCCATACGTGAGGATGAAATTGCGGCAGATTCGATGGGTATAAATACGACATATTATAAAGTTATTGCCTTTGCACTAGGCTCGTTCTTCGCGGGCGTTGCAGGTGCATTATATGCGCATAACTATTACATTATCCAACCAACTGCATTTGGCTTTTTAAAGTCATTTGATATTTTAATTTATGTTGTATTAGGTGGCTTAGGTAGTTTATCGGGTGCTGTTATCGCGGCAATCTTATTAACAATTATTTCAGATTATTTACAAGGATTCCCTGAAACGCGCATGATTATTTATTCACTTGTATTGATTTTAGTCATGCTATATCGTCCAAAAGGTTTGATGGGCACGATGGAAGTAACAGATCTATTTAAATCGCGTAAAAAAGGAGGTACGAAGTAAAATGAGTACACTTCTAAAGGTAGAAAATTTAGGGATTACATTTGGTGGATTAAAAGCTGTTCAAAATGTTGAACTGTATATGAAACAAGGTGAGCTTGTTGGCTTAATCGGGCCGAATGGTGCGGGGAAAACGACGATGTTTAATATGTTCACGGGCGTGTACACACCGACAGAGGGCGCAATTTTATTTGATGGAAAAAAAATAAACGGGTTAACACCTTATAAAGTAACACGATTAGGGATTAGCCGTACGTTTCAAAATATTCGTCTGTTTAAAGATCAAACGGTTTTAGATAATGTAAAGGTTGCCAATCACGGCCTTGCAACGCATACACTTGTGTCGAGTTTTTTACGCTTACCTTCACATTTTACGGGTGAGGAGAAAATGGAGGAGCAGTCTTTATCGTTTTTAAAAATATTTGGCTTGGACGTGTACCGTGACGAATTAGCAAAAAATTTACCTTACGGGATGCAGCGTCGATTAGAAATCGCGCGTGCATTAGCGGCGGGACCGAAACTTTTATTACTAGATGAGCCTGCTGCAGGGATGAATCCTCAGGAAACGAAGGATTTAATGGAGCTTATTGCGTTCATACGAAAAGAGTTTAATTTAACGATTTTATTAATTGAGCATGATATGCATTTAGTAATGGGGATTTGTGAGCGAATTTATGTACTTGATCACGGGCTATTAATTGCAGACGGCACGCCAGAGGAAATACGTGCAAATCCAAAAGTAATTGAAGCATATTTGGGCGAGGAGGTTACGGAATAGATGCTAAAGGTAAAAGACATCGATGTATTTTATGGCAATATTCAAGCGCTCCGAAATATTTCAGTTGAGGTAAATGAAGGCGAGATTGTAACGCTAATTGGCGCAAATGGAGCAGGGAAAAGTACGTTATTAAAAACGATTTCAGGGTTAATTAAGCCAAAGCGTGGTTCAATTGAGTATGTTGGCGTAGCAATTGACGGTAAAGCGGCACAATCAATCGTAAAAGCAGGCATTTCACATGTTCCAGAGGGGCGTCGTGTATTTGCGAATATGACGGTTGATGAAAACTTGGAGCTTGGCGCGTATTTGCGTAAAGACCGTGCAGGAATTAAGGCAGATTTGGAAATGGTTTTTGAATTATTTCCACGTTTACTAGAGCGTCGCAAGCAGCATTCAGGTACGTTATCTGGTGGTGAGCAACAAATGCTTGCGATGGGGCGTGCACTCATGTCCCGACCAACATTAATGTTATTAGATGAACCTTCGATGGGCTTGGCACCATTAATGGTGAAAAATATTTTTGAGATTATCAAAAAGATTAATAAAGAGGGAACGACGGTATTATTAGTGGAACAAAATGCAAATATGGCATTGTCTGTAGCAAATCGTGCATATGTTATCGAAACGGGCAAAATTGTGTTGTCTGGAACGGCTGAAGAGCTTCGTGAAAGTGAAGAAGTAAAAGCAGCTTATTTAGGTGGATTATAAGAGGTGCTATGACAGCGAAAGTTTGTTGTCATAGCTTTTTTCTTTTGATAAGGTCAGAGGGAAGAAAGGGAGGTTTTAGAACATGGAGCATTCGGCACAGTATTATATTGAACAATTAAATATGGAGGCACATCCTGAAGGGGGTTATTTTGTTTCGACGTTTGCTGGTGAGGAACAGATTGAAACACGTAATATTGCGCGCCCAATTTACACGAGTATTTATTTTTTACTGCGTTCACAGGATATTTCGCATTTACACCGTTTAAAATCAGATGAAATTTGGTATTTCCACGGGGGTAGTTCATTAACGGTACATATGATTTTTGAGGACGGGACTTATGAGGCGAGAAAGCTGGGTTTAAATGCAGCAGAGGGTGAGGCACCTCAAATTTTAGTGCCGAAAAATACAATTTTTGGATCGTCTGTAGATGATGCGGAAACATTTAGCTTAGTGGGATGTATGGTGGCACCAGGTTTTGATTATGCGGACTTTGAATTGTTTACGCAGGAGGAATTACTTGCAGATTATCCACAGCACGAGGAAGTTATTAAGAAAATGGCCTATGAAAAAGTAGACGAAGGCCAAATTTAAAAATAAAAATCCCCGCCTCCACTATCGTGGAGGCGAGGTTATAAGCTAATTATTGTTGTTTGTAATTGAGTAATGTAAATAATTCATCAAGTTCTTTTTGCGTTAGGTCGCGCCAGTCGCCAACTTTTAACTTGCCGATGTTAATATTCATAATTCGAATTCGCTGCAGACGCTGTACATTATAGCCGAGCGCCGAACACATGCGGCGAATTTGGCGGTTTAAACCTTGCTCTAAAATAATTTTGAATACATGAGATGAAATTTTCTCTACGCGGCATGGATTTGTTATTGTGTCCAAAATTTCAACGCCAGATGCCATTTCAGATAAGAAGTCCTCTGTAATTGGCTGATCCACTTGCACGACATATTCTTTTTCATGATGATTTTCTGCACGTAAAATTTCATTTACGATATCGCCATCATTCGTCAATAAAAGTAGACCTTCTGAGTCTTTATCTAAACGACCAATGTGGAAAATTCGCAATGGGTGATTAATAAAATCAACAACATTACCTTCGATGTGGCGCTCTGTTGTACTTGTAATGCCTACTGGTTTATTTAATACAATATAAACTAGTTGTTCTTCTTTTTTAACAGGTTTCCCGTCTACACGAACATCATCGCCCGCTTCTACTTTACTACCTAAAGTCGCCATTTCACCGTTAATGACAACGCGACCATCTTCAATCCACTTATCTGCTCCGCGGCGAGAAACAATTCCCGCTTCGCTTAAAAATTTATTTATACGCATAATTTTTTCTCCTACTTTTTGAATAAGTTAAGTATACATGATTCCGTGAAAAAGAACGTTTGAAAAGCAATTTTATTGTATTTCCTTCAATTTCAAGAAAAATCAAAAAAGTTAAATAAAAGGTTTGAAATTCCATCTACTTTCTGACAAGATGGAAGATGAACATACCTTTAGAAATTTAAATTCAGCATGAAATGTAAGCGCCTCCAAAAGGTATAAGACATTTTGCTAGGGGGAGGATTTAAATTATGGTTTATGCATTTCCGAACACGGACGGGGCACTTGTAAATTTTAAAGAGCGTTACGACAATTACATTGGTGGGAGCTGGACGCCGCCAATCAAGGGGCAGTATTTTGATAATATTACGCCTGTAACGGGCAAAGTATTTACACAGGTCGCACGTTCTACAGCAGAGGATATCGAAGCGGCTTTAGACGCTGCACATGCGGCAAAGGATACTTGGGGTAAAACTTCGCCAACACAGCGAAGCAATATTCTGCTTAAAATTGCAGATCGTATGGAGCAAAACTTAGAAATGCTAGCCGTTGCAGAAACATGGGATAACGGGAAAGCAGTGCGCGAAACATTAAATGCAGATTTACCTTTAGCAATCGATCACTTCCGCTATTTTGCGGGGGCAATTCGTGCGCAAGAAGGCGGCTTAAGTCAAATTGATGACAATACAGTAGCCTACCATTTTCATGAGCCAATTGGTGTTGTAGGGCAAATTATACCTTGGAATTTCCCGTTGCTAATGGCTGTTTGGAAGCTTGCACCAGCTCTTGCTGCAGGGAACTGCATCGTATTGAAGCCTGCGGAGCAAACGCCGGCATCTATATTAGTGCTGCTAGAATTAATTGAGGATTTATTACCTGCAGGCGTTTTAAATGTAGTAAATGGTTTTGGGCTTGAGGCAGGGAAACCACTAGCTTCTAATCCACGCATTGGCAAAATTGCCTTTACTGGTGAAACAACGACAGGGCGTTTAATTATGCAATACGCGTCGCAAAACTTAATTCCGGTAACGCTGGAGCTTGGCGGAAAATCGCCAAACATTTTCTTTGAGGATATTATGGCCAAGGATGATGCGTTTTTAGACAAGGCGGTCGAAGGTTTTGTGTTATTTGCATTAAATCAAGGTGAGGTTTGCACTTGTCCATCGCGTGCGCTAATCCATGAATCCATTTATGATGAATTTATGGAGCGTGTTTTAAAGCGCGTTGAAGCAATTAAAACGGGCAACCCATTAGATCCAAACACAATGATGGGCGCACAAGCTTCAAGCGAACAAATGGAGAAAATCCTTTCTTATTTAGATATCGGCAAGCAAGAAGGAGCAGAACTTCTTATCGGAGGATCACGCAATGAGCTAGACGGCGAATTTGCAGATGGCTACTATATTAAGCCGACGGTATTTAAAGGCAATAATAAAATGCGTATATTCCAAGAGGAAATCTTTGGCCCAGTTGTTTCGGTAACAACCTTCAAAACGAAGGAAGAAGCACTAGAAATTGCTAATGATACTTTATACGGGCTAGGCGCAGGTATTTGGACGCGCGATATGAATACAGCTTATCGTTTTGGTCGTGGTATTGAAGCAGGACGTGTTTGGACAAACTGCTACCACCAATACCCAGCGCACGCGGCATTTGGCGGCTATAAAATGAGCGGCATTGGGCGTGAAAATCATAAAATGATGCTAAATCATTATCAACAAACGAAAAACTTACTTGTGAGTTATGATGAAAATAAATTAGGCTTCTTCTAAAAAAGAGAGGAGGTGCAGTCGATGGTCGAGCGTGTTATTGCAACAGACACTGCACTACAGTTACTCACTTTATTGCGAGAAAAGCATGGAGACATTATGTTTCACCAATCGGGAGGCTGCTGTGATGGCTCATCGCCAATGTGCTATCCGCTAGGTGATTTAATTCTAGGCGAGCAAGATATACTACTTGGAACGATTGGGGATGTTCCATTTTATATGCATAAAAATCAATTCGATTATTGGAAGCATACGCAATTAATTATCGATGTTGTGGATGGCCGCGGGGGGATGTTTTCGTTAGAAGGCGT
>JAZLIT010000245.1:0-1163 GCA_045617525.1 Solibacillus sp.
AATCATTCGTCGATTTAAGGAATTGATTAAAACGATGCCTAATGGCGTTCAACTACCAGAAGTAATTGCGATTGATGAATATAAGGCAGATACAGATGAAGGCAAGTATCAATTGATTATTGCCAATGCAGAAACACATGAGCCGATTGATATTTTAACAAATCGTCGTAAAGAGACGATTCATCACTATTTATCTGAATATGGATCGAATGTGAAAATGGTTGTGATGGACATGAATCCGCCCTTCAAGGCCGCAGTAAAAAAATCATTAAATCGACCTGTAATTATCGCCGATCGTTTTCATTACTGCCGTTATATTCACTGGGCAGTAAATGAAGTTCGCCGTAAAGTTCAAAAAGAATGGAATCCCTATGATCGTAAAAAATTGGGAGCGTATGCGATATGTATTGCATAAAAAGGCTAAATTAACAAAAGACGAGCTATGGTATTTAGAACGTTGCACTTCTATGTCTTCAGAATTGAAAGAAGCCTATGAACTAAAAGAACTTTATAAAAGTGGCAACGGAATTCAATCGAAGAAAAGGATTTTACAGTTGTAAAAGCTGGGTTATTAGATTTTTACCGGAAGGTAGAGGAAACGCAAAATTCAGCGTTTTTAAAAGCGATTAAGACGTTTAAAAATTGGCAAGTTGAAATCTTGAATAGTTATGTATTTGGCTATTCGAGTGGATTTTTAGAAGGAATTAATAATACTTCATTTAGAAAGCATGAGCATTTTAAAGCAAAGATTTTATTAAGCAGAGTATATAAAACGCGCGCGAATCACCTTGGATAGCGCTCGTTGATTGGAGCAGAGGGGGCCCGCGACTTCTTGGGGATTAGCAAATTTATTTGCGACGAGTAATCACAGGAGCACCGTGCGGAAAATCCACTAATTTTCTGCCTCCCTAAAGGCAGGGAATTAGTTAGTTGGAGCCGTGCCCTAAAGAATTAGGTAGGGAAGCTAAGAGCGCGCTCGTCGTGAGCGCAACGCTTCCATGACCAGTATCCTGCTGGCCCTCGGGCCCACGGAGCTCCAATCAACGCCTTTCATGAGAAAGGGTGTACCTGAAATTAATGACTAATTCCAGGTACACCCCAACATTTGACGTAGAACCAGAAAAACTAATTCTCTATATTTCAGTGCACTCAATTTAAATGGG
>JAZLIT010000246.1:0-14294 GCA_045617525.1 Solibacillus sp.
CGAATAACTGTTACTTTAATATGTCCTGGGTAATCTAGTTCTTCTTCAATACGTTTACGAATATCACGTGCTAGGCGGTGTGAAGCAAGATCGTCAATTTTTTCTGGTTGAACGATAATGCGGATTTCACGACCTGCTTGAATCGCAAATGATTTTTCAACGCCATCATAGCTTTCAGAAATCTCTTCTAGCTTTTCAAGACGACGAATATAGTTTTCTAACGTTTCAGAGCGTGCCCCTGGGCGAGCTGCTGAAAGTGCATCTGCTGCTGCAACAATTACTGCAATTACTGAAGTTGCTTCAGTATCACCGTGGTGTGATGCAATTGAATTGATAACAACTGGATGCTCTTTATATTTCGTTGCAAGTTCTACGCCGATTTCAACATGGCTACCTTCCACTTCATGGTCAATTGCCTTACCGATATCATGTAATAACCCTGCACGTTTTGCTAAAGTTATGTCCTCACCTAGCTCAGCTGCAAGCAGTCCTGATAAGTGTGCTACTTCGATTGAGTGCTTCAGCACGTTTTGCCCGTAGCTTGTACGATATTTCATACGACCTAAAATTTTCATTAGGTCTGGGTGAAGATTGTGAATGCCAACTTCGAACGTTGTCTGTTCACCTGTTTCACGAATTTGCTCGTCTACTTCACGACGTGATTTTTCTACCATTTCTTCAATACGCGCTGGGTGAATTCGGCCATCTTGCACTAATTTTTCAAGTGTTAAACGCGCTGTTTCACGGCGAATTGGATCGAAGCCTGATAAAATAACTGCTTCTGGTGTATCATCGATAATTAAATCGATACCAGTAAGTGTTTCAAGTGTACGAATGTTACGACCTTCACGACCGATAATACGGCCCTTCATTTCATCATTCGGTAAAGTTACAACAGATACAGTTGTTTCTGCAACGTGATCTGCTGCAAAGCGTTGTAATGCAAGTGATAAAATTTCACGTGCTTTTTTATCAGATTCCTCTTTTGCACGTGTTTCTGACTCTTTTGTCATAATTGCGATATCTGTAGAAAGCTCATTTTCAACTTGCTTTAAAATGATGCCTTTCGCTTCTTCGCGTGTTAATGCAGCAATACGCTCAAGTTCTGTCTTTTGCGCAGCAACTAACTCGTCCACTTTGTGTTCCATCTGTTCAATATGCTGTTGTCTTTCAGCTAGAGCATTTTCTTTTCGCTCTAAGCCGGCTTCTCTCTTATTTAGAGCATCATCCTTGCGATCAAGATTTTCTTCTCTTTGCAATAAACGGTTCTCTTGTTTTTGAAGCTCTCCGCGACGTTCACGAATATCATTTTCTGCTTCAACTCGAAATTTGTGAGTTTCATCTTTTGCTTCAAGTAGTGCTTCTTTTTTTAATGCATCGGCTTCACGTTTTGCCTCATCGACAATCGTTTGGGCTTGATACTTTGCACCAGTAACTTTTGAATCATTCACTTTTTTCATGTAGAAATAGATAACAGCGGCACCGACAGCTAGACCAACTAAAGCGGGGATGATCATGTCTATCATACTACCCCTCCTACTTGCTCAATATGTCTGATGTTCTTAATTGGCCATTTACTAAGGCGGCCCTATCATTTGAAATTTAGGTTTTACAAGTTAATTGTATAGTTCTACACTAGGTATGTCAAGGATTCCCACTATATCTATAGTAGGTATAATTGCTGACATTTAGCCATAGGAAACGGTTTCATAGTTTTGCTGTTTTCTCAAAGTCTATCGTATTATGTTAATAATCATTCGATTTGTTTGAATTTTGCGTCAAAACCCTACGTTTTAAGTTATTTTCTAAAAACTAAAAAAAACCGTCTCATGCTAAACTAGCAAATCGACGGTTATTTATAAAATTATTTTTCTTCAAGTAATAATTTTAACTCAGCATCCATATCTTCATCTTTATCTTGTTCTTTAACTATAATGATAGCATCTGAAATTCCGTATTGTTGACGGATTTTTTCTGAAACTTCTTCACGAATCGCAGGATTTTCTTTTAAAAATTGCTTCACGTTTTCACGGCCTTGTCCAATTCGTTCGCCAGCATAAGAATACCAAGATCCACTTTTTTGAATGATATCTAATTCTGCACCGATATCCACGATTTCGCCTTCTTTTGAAATCCCTTCACCATACATAATATCTACTTCAGCTATACGGAATGGTGGCGCTACTTTATTTTTAACTACTTTAATTTTTGTTTTGTTACCGACAATTTCAGTACCTTGTTTTAAGGCTTCACCTCGACGTACTTCTAAACGTATTGATGAATAGAATTTTAATGCACGGCCACCTGTAGTTGTTTCAGGATTACCAAACATAACACCAATTTTTTCACGAATTTGGTTGATGAAAATTGCTAATGTGTTTGATTTATTAATGACACCTGATAATTTACGTAATGCTTGAGACATTAAACGCGCTTGTAGACCCATGTGAGAGTCACCCATCTCGCCTTCGATTTCCGCTTTAGGTACTAATGCAGCTACTGAGTCAATTACGACAATATCAATTGCGCCAGAGCGTACTAATGCTTCTGCGATTTCAAGTGCTTGTTCACCTGTATCTGGTTGAGATAATAATAGTTCATCGATATTAACGCCTAGTTTTTGAGCGTAGATTGGATCAAGTGCATGCTCTGCATCGATAAATGCCGCTGTACCACCATTTGCTTGAATTTCTGCAATTGCATGAAGTGAAACAGTTGTTTTACCTGAAGACTCTGGTCCATAAATTTCTACGATACGTCCTCGTGGATATCCGCCAACACCAAGTGCTGCATCTAGTGCTAATGAGCCTGAAGATGAAGTTGAAATTTTAAGATCACTTTTTTCGCCTAATTTCATTACAGAACCTTTACCAAATTGCTTTTCAATTTGCTTTAATGCCATGTCTAACGCTGCTTTACGATCACTCATACCATTTCCTCCTCTTTGAATATCTCTTTATTGTTCATGTCTCTATTATACTTCTTATTGAAACAATACTCAAGAAAAAGCGAACATATTTTCGTTTTTTGGGCAAAATAAAAAATTTGAGCATTTATAAAAAATACTCAAATTTCAATTTCAATCGCTAGTAAAGCCCAATTCCTTAAGCTTTTTCATTAGATAACTACATGTAAATTTAACTGTACGCAGGCGATTTGAATTCCGGTCCCCTTGCAACCTTAGCTGATGTGTAATCGGTGCTTCGTCATTAATTGAAATGCCAATCCATACCGTTCCAGCAGGGTGATCCCCTTGATTTCCAGGTCCAGCCACACCTGTCAACCCAATGCCGATGTTCGTGCCGAATTTCAGACGCACTTGACTCGCCATCGCAGCAGCACACTCGCTACTTACAACGCCAAACTGTTCAATTAGATCTTGCTCGATACCTAATTGTAAAACTTTAGCCTGCTCCGTATACGCCACTACCCCACCAATTAAGGTAGCACTTACACCTGGTACTTCAGCAAGCTCAGACTGAAACAATCCCGCCGTTAAACTTTCAGCTGCTGCAATTGTTAATCTGTTATGCAGTAACAATTCAACTGTTTTCGATGCAAGAGAATCATCGTCCACGCCGTATTGATGCTGTCCAACAATGGCTTGTAGCTCCGCTTTTTTGGCATCAATTAACTCCCAGGCCTCTTTCTCAGTAGCGGCTTTTGCAGTAATGCGTAGCGTAACCTCGCCATCTGATGCTAAAGGTGCAATTGTAGGATTTGTTTGCATATCTAAAATCGGCTGAATTACCGTCTCAAGTTCCGCCTCACCAATGCCGTAAAATCGTAAGACATGTGAAATTATTTTTCCACCGTCATTTAATTTTGCCGCTAATATTGGCTTTGCTTCAAATTGAACCATTGGATTTAATTCTTTTGGTGGTCCTGGTAATAGGATGTACGTGCGTCCTTGTTGCTCAACGTACATCCCTGGAGCCATCCCGTAATTATTCGCCAAAACTTTACAGCCAGCTAATACGAGTGCTTGCTTTCGATTATTTTCGGTCATGACGCGACCTGCTTTTTCAAAATACTGCTCAATTGAATGTAATGCAAGTTCATCATGCACTAAATTCAAATTCAAATGGCGCGCAATCGTTTCCTTCGTCAAATCATCTTTCGTGGGACCTAGGCCTCCTGAGAAAATAATTAAATCTGCACGTTTCTCAGCAATTTCAATTGTTTCCTTCAGGCGATTGGCATTATCCCCTACTACTGTATGGTAATACACGTTGATACCTAACTCAGCTAGCTGACTAGAAATGAAGCGTGCATTTGTGTTGGTAATTTGACCCAGTAAAAGCTCAGAACCTACTGCAATAATCTCAGCATTCATCCCTAACGCCGCCTATCCTATTTTGATTCAGTTAATACTTTACGGTTTATATAGAAATAATCCCAGCCAGACCATATTGTAAAGAATAGTGCAATATACAACATAATGTCATCAAATGGAATGCCCATCATTGTGAAAATCGTGTTGTGTAATAATAATGCTGAAATGGCTACGATTTGAGCCCATGTTTTAATTTTACCTAACTGGTTTGCCGCAACAACTTCGCCTTGACCTGCTAAAATTAATCGTAATCCTGTTACCGCGAACTCACGGCTAATAATAATGATCACAATCCATGCTGGCGCTAATTCAAGCTCCACCAATAAAATTAACGCAGCAGATACTAATAACTTATCTGCTAAAGGATCTAAAAACTTCCCTAAATTAGTAACTAGATTATATTTACGTGCATAAAATCCATCTACCCAATCTGTAGCTGATGCAAAAATAAAGATTAATGCGCCAACAAAGTGATGTACAGGCATTTCTGCGCCAAACACTGTTATATCGCCCCAACCAAAATCAAAAATCATTACAACCATGAAAATTGGGATTAATAGAATTCTTGAGACTGTAATTTTATTCGGAATATTCATTTTATAACACCTTTCATTTAACGAAAATAGCCATCTAAATAGATGACTACTGTTCCGTTTGCTCTTGCTCTAATTTTAAAATGATATTTTGAGTAATCGCGTCACTCACATAAGGTACTTCTTCATCATTTACATATACTTTTACATTTAACGCTCTTCCTAAACGAATTCGAGCATAGTTATTTGCAGTTGCATCAAATTCAACAATTTCAGCTGCAGCATATTCACGCGCAGTAATTTGCTCATTATTTTGGGCGTTACGAATACCTACCCAGCTACGACCTGATAATACTTCAACTTTAATCATTAATTTATCCGTGCCAGAAACTGTATATTCGAAAGATGCGCCATCTGATAATGGGATACCCGGTGCGATCGTTTGAACTGGAGTTTGGTCTACAACTTCTTCAATTGGTTCTTTCTCTGGTTGCTCTTCATCGGCCTCTTCTTCTTCAACAGGATCCGCCGTTACAGGCTTTTTATCAAATTCGAATGGAGGATTTTCATCTGCCTCAAACGATGGTGCTTCGCTCATTTTTTTAGAAACAAGGGCTACAATCACCACAATAATTACAATCGCGAATAAGGCAACAATTACTTTCGGCATAGCTTCCATCGTTTTATTTCGAGAAGAAGACTTAGTCATTTTACGTCTATTCGAACTTTGAGAGAAGGACTGAGCAACTTCTTTGACTTGTGAATTAGGTATTTCTCCTTGATACTGATCTAAAATTTCATTCGCATTTAAACCGACTGCCTCTGAATATTGTTTAATAAATGCGCGGACATAAAATGAGCCAGGCATGATTGAATAATTACCCTCTTCAATGCCGACTAAATAACGTTTTTGAATTTTCGTCATTTCTTGTAAATCATCTAAACTAAATCCTTTTGCTAATCTCGCTTCTTTCAAGCGATTTCCTAGTTCTGTCAACACGGACACCTACTTCTTTAGAAATTAAATTCACCAAAGCCGCCAAAATCATTCATCGAGGTCATTGAATTACTTTTCTCAATAATTTCATAAGTGATTTCTTCGTCTGGTTCGTTTCTTAATTCGATAATGTAATCAAAATCCTCTATTTTATATTCTGAATGTTGGACAAACATATCAGGATGTTCGATAACCTTAATTGTTGGCATACCCATCATTTCCCTAACAAGCTGTTGATGACGCTCATCAGAGGATTTTCTTGTCACAATCCCATCCAAAATAAAAATATTATTCCCGCTAAATTCATCACCGATTAAAGCGTTTCGGACAGTTTGCTTAATCATTGTCGAAGAGATAAAAATCCATTTTTTATTTGCACATACACTTGCTGCAACAACCGATTCTGTTTTACCGACACGCGGCATTCCCCGAATTCCTATTAGCTTATGTCCATCCTCTTTAAATAATTCAGCCATGAAATCTACTAAAATACCGAGCTCACTTCTTACAAAACGAAACGTATTTTTTTCATCCGCATCACGAGGAATATAATATCCGTGGCGCATTGCAAGACGATCTCGTAGATTCGGGATACGACATTTTGTTACATTAATATTATCCATCGTTGATACAATTGCGATGAAGCGTTCTATGGATTCATTGCTCTCGGCATCTAAAAGCATTCCACGTTTTGATACATCCACACCATTAATGGCAACAATGTTCACACGTAACATACCTAGTAATGAAGCTATATCTCCTAATAAACCTGGACGATTTACCTGAATTTCATACTCAAAATACCATTCAGCCATCAATAGTAAGCTCCTTCATTTGTATAACGTGGTAACTCTTCTATAAGTACCATCATATCTGATTTTATAGGGATTGAAAAGTTGAAAAGTAAGGTTTTCGTATATAATCACTAAAATATTTTTAATAATGTTTCAAATTGCCCATTTTCACTAATAAAACCCAAAAATATAACAAAGCCCCAATCAACATTATGATTGGGGCAATGCATACTTATTGTGGTTTTTTTGCTTCAACAAGTTTAATGATACAGCCAGCAAGCGCATGCTTTTCATCATTATCGGCTACACCCCATAAATCTGATAAAACACGCTCTTGCTCATTTTGAGGGTCGACATTTTTCGATAAATAGTCTCCGATTTGAATCGCTGCCTTTTCAATCATTTTCTTTGGAAGACCGCTATCCTTCGCTTCGTCAACTTGTGCACCTAAAAAGTTTGTCCATTGATCCCAGTTGCTAAGTAGTCCCATTTCATTCGCCTCCTTTACACATGTAGTATGTGTAATAAAACGAATTATATGTGCCAACCGCCGTTTAATCTTAATATTTGGCCGGTTACATAATCTGCCTTGCCTGAAAGACTGAACGCTGCTAAATAAGCGACTTCCTGCGCTTGACCGAAACGTTGAAGTGGAATTTCTTCAATAATTTGATCAATCTCATCCTGCGCTAAATGCTCATTCATCGCTGTATCAATGATCCCTGGTGCAATGGCATTTACGCGAATTCCATTATATGCAGCTTCTTTTGCATAGGCTTTCACAAAACTATTTTGAGCACCTTTAACTGCCGAATACACAACTTCCCCACTTGCACCTGCTTCGCCCCAAATCGAGCTAATAAAGAGGACATAGCTTTTATTGTGCTTTCGAAGTTTAGGTGCGAGAATTTTGCAAAGCTGCATAGGCGTTGCAACATGCACTTGCCAAAGCGCGTTCATTTGCTCTGTTGTCGTATCATCGAGCAGTTCATAAAGTGCCTGACCATTGGCAAAAACGATTGCTTGTAAGCTAAATAATTGCTTGGCAACCTGTTCCGCACCACCAGCCGCGGTAAAATCACCGTGCACATTGAAAAATTCCTGCTCAGGGTAGGTTTCTGATAAAGTTGCGACAAGCTCTGCTACGCGCTCCTTACCACTACTATAATGCAAATAAAGCGACCAACCTTCTTTAGCTAGCTCTAAACTTATGGCCCGGCCAATTGCACCAGAAGCACCACAAACAAGTGCAAACTTCTTCACGTTAAGCACGCTCATTCGTCGGCATGATCTTAAATACCGTTTGCTGCTCTTCACCTGTTATCGTTTTGAATGCTTCTTTCACATCGTCAACAGTTATAGCTTCAAGTGTTGGCACGACCTCAAATAAGTCCATGTCATTAAATTTATAACGTGTAAACTGATTAGCAATAAATTCGATTGAGTTTAATGAGCGTAAGAAGAAGCCAATTTTTTTACGTTTTACACGATTAACATTATCTGAAGTGAATAGACTGCCATCTAATGCATCCTGTAATTGCGCTTTAATACGACGTTCTAATTCATCAGGCTGAGTTGTATCAGCGCCAATCATTGCGAAGCCAAAGCCCTTTTCCAAAGTGAAATCATATGAATATGATTCATCAATTAAGCCCTCTTCATAAATATCCGTGTAGAATTTTGTCGTACGTCCGTAAACGCAGTCTAATGCGATCTGTACTGCAAGTTCATGCTTTTGCATCTCTGCCCCCTGGAGCTCAACCTCTTTCGCCTTTAAGCCAACGTACACTTTAGGCTTTTGAACATCCATATTTAAAGTACGAGTTGCAACCGCTGCCTGCATAGGCTCTTCATCCAGATGACGCACAATTTCAGAAGCCTCTGGGAATTCCTTCGATTTTTGATCAGCTTCAATGAAAGCCATCATTTCTTTTGGATCCACCGCACCGATGACGAATAATAGCATATTCGACGGGTGATAGAATGTGTTGTAGCACGTATATAAATGCTCCGCTGTGATCTCACCAATTGATTCGATTGTACCTGCGATATCAATTTTCACTGGATGTGTTTTATACATATTTTCGATTGCACCAAAATATAAGCGCCAGTCTGGAAGGTCATCATACATTGTAATTTCTTGCCCGATAATGCCCTTTTCCTTTTCGACTGTTTTTTCTGTGAAATAAGGCTGTTGCACAAAATCTAATAATGTTTTTGTGCTTTTGTATAAATGGTCCGTTGCTGAGAATAAATAAGAAGTACGTGTGAATGAAGTGAAGGCATTTGCTTGCGCGCCAACCTCACTAAATTTCTGGAACACGTCGCCATCTTCCTTTTCGAACATTTTATGCTCTAAAAAGTGTGCAATCCCATCTGGTACGGTAATCATTTCTTCTTCACCCAGTGGCACGAATGTGCGATCAATTGACCCGTACTTTGTGGTAAATGTTACGTATGTTTTAGAAAAGCCCTTTTTCGGCAAAATATAAACATCCAGTCCATTTTCTAGCTTTTTAAAATAAAGTGTTTCATCTAATTGTTTAAATTCAATTGTTTTCATTAGTTGCTTCCTCCTTACCGCAAAGGAAGTAAATTGCCTCTAGCTCAACTTGCTTGGCCATTTGTTGTACATCTTCCTTTGATACCTGTTGCCAACGTTTTGCCCACGTTTCTATCGTGAATTGTTCGTTTAAATTTTTATATTGATCGAAAATTTCAATTTGGCCACGCGCTGAATCCAATGCTTCTTTTAATTGGTTAATTAGCATTGCTTTCGTTTGTGCTAATTCTAAATCTGAAATGTCTCCATCTTGAATTGCAGTTAATTGTTCTGCGATAACGTCGATCGCCTTTTTCTCATTTGCTGGTTCAATTCCTGAACTCACAAACACTAAACCATTGTGGCTGGCATATGAACTTCCAGCGTTGTAGGCTAGGCTTTCACGTTCACGTACATTCATAAAAATCTTTGAATGTGCATACCCACCAAAAATACCATTGAAAATTTGCATTTTCGGGAAATCTTCCGAACCAAATAAAACGGGTGTCGAATAACCAAGATTCAGCTTACCTTGCTTCATATCTTGTTGCTCTTTTGTATAAGCTGGTGGTTTAGTCGTAGTATGCGCCGTTTCTTCTAATGGAGCTGGTGTACGACCTTCAAATGGTAAACCCGCCTTCAATTTCGCTGTCATTTCGTCAACATTTACATCACCAACAACATAAATATCAATTTGGTCATTTTCAAGCATTGATGTGTAGGCTTCCATTAATGAAGCTGGTGTTACAGCCGCAATTGTTTCTTTCGTGCCATTTGCTGACATTGATGCCGGATTATTTGGGCGTAGAATTTTCAGTAGACGCTGTTGTGCAAAGCGTGATTTATCATCAAAAATTGATTCAATACGCTGCTTAACTACCTCTTTTTCACGTTCAACAATCGACGACACAAATAGACCGTCTTTTAGATTCGGCTTAAAAATTGCCGTATGGATTAAGTTCAGTACTTCATTTAGCACGTCGCTTTCTGCTAAATATTGATCATTTACTGTTTCAATATTCAGAAGTAGCGTGTGTTCTGCACCGCGCTTTGAAGTATCAAAATATAAAATCGTTCCGAATAAATCTTCTAAAAAGCTACGGTAGCCAGCAGACGTCGGAAAACGTTCATTGCTATGCTGTAATACATTTGAAAGAACTGTTCGGTTAGCAGCGGCCTTTTCAGTTAACGGCGTACGCCATTTAATTGAAAAATTGACTGTTTTAAATTGCGTAGTTTGTCGTATATGAAGCGAAACGCCATTCGCTAGTTGTGTTGTTGAAAACAAAAAAATTCCTCCTTAATCGTTACAAAAAAACTATCCTTATAACTATACCGTTTGTTTGCTCGTTTGCAAAATTTTTTACCATTTATAGATTATTTTACACTCGTATTAGTATCCCCTTGTTCAGCATTTTCATTCTTCCCTGAAAAAATTCTATTTAGGGTGTGAAAAAACCGGTAAATGTCAAAAACATCTACCGGCCCTGATTTTATATGAAATTAGCGTTTCCCTTTAATGTATGGTTGGCCTGACGCTTTTGGCGCAGTAGCTTTCCCAATTAAACCAGCAAGCGCTAGAATTGTTAATACATAAGGTAAGATTTGTAGATAAACTTGTGGAACTACCTGAATGTATGGAATTTGATTTCCTAAAACACTTAAAGTTTGTGCTAAACCGAAGAAAAGTGCTGCACCTAATGTACCTAGCGGATGCCATTTCCCGAAAATCATTGCTGCGATGGCCATGAAGCCTTGTCCAGCAATTGTAGAAATCGAGAAATTTAATGCGAATGTCATCGAAACAACCGCACCACCAATACCACCAAGAGCACCCGAGATAATTACTGCAGTATAACGCATTTTCGCTACATTAATACCCATTGTATCTGCAGCCATTGGATGTTCACCTACTGCTCGTAAACGTAAGCCAAAAGGCGTTTTATAAATGACGAACCAAGCTAGAATCGCAACCGCAATTGCTATTATTGATACGGCATATACATCTTTAAAGAATAATGGTCCTAAAAACGGAATATCTGCTAAATATGGAATTTCAAAACGACGAATTGGTGCTGGAATCATATCCGTTTGACCTTTTCCATCGTAAATTAATTTCACTAAGAATATCGAAACAGCTACACCCAACATGTTAAGTGCAACCCCAGTTACTGTTTGATCTGAACGGAATGACACCGCTGCTACTGCAAGTAAAATTGAGAATATCGCCCCAACTATCATAGCTGCTAAAAGTCCGACCCAGATAACGCCACGGCCAAATGTGTCAAAATACGTTAAATTCACAAAAACCGCCACAAACGCACCCATTACCATGATGCCTTCTAAACCGATGTTAACAACACCTGAACGCTCTGAAAACACGCCACCGATACCTGTAAAGATTAACGGTGTTGCGAAGATAATTGCTGAAGGGATGATTAAATATAATATTTCTAAAAACGACATATTACTTCCCCTCCTTGTTCTTTGCAAACTTTTGAATACCTAGACGAATAATGTAACCTGCTGCCACAAAGAAAATAATTAAGGCAATAATAATTGAAACGATTTCTGACGGAATGCCGGCAGCGTTTGGCATATTTAATGCACCATATTTAAGGGAACCGAAAAGTGAGGCACCGAACACTACCCCAAGTGGCGTATTTGCACCAAGTAAGGCAACGGCAATACCGTCAAACCCAATACCTGAAGCGGCTGCTTTAATTGAAGCATTCTCAAATGTTCCCAATGCTTCCATTGCCCCACCTAGACCTGCGAATACACCTGAAATTGTCATTGCTAAAATGATGTTTTTCTTAACGTTCATCCCCGCATATTTTGCTGCGTTTTGATTGAAACCTACTGATTTCAGCTCGTAACCACGAGTTGTTTTTTCAAGAATAAACCACATTACTGCAACCATTAATAATGCAACGATTATCCCTAAGTGCACACTCGAGTTATCTGTAAATTCACGTAACCATTGATTACGTAATGTTGCTGATTCTAATACAGTTGGTGTTTTGTAACCACCATTCGATAAACGGCTTATTACTGCATTGGTGATATAAAGTGCCGTGTAGTTTAGCATGATTGATGCGATAACTTCATGCACATTGAATCTCGCTTTTAATACACCCACGATAAATGCCCAAAATGCACCCGCTGCAGCTGCTGCAAGTAATGCTAAAGGTAAGTGAATAATACGTGGTAAATCTACGACTGCATAACCTACCCAAGCAGCAGCCAGCCAGCCCATTAATAACTGACCCTCTACCCCGATATTGAATAATCCAGTACGGAATGCAAATGCTACCGCTAAACCAGATAAAATATAAGGTGTTATTTGGCGAATCGTGTTCCCTATTGTATATATATCCCCGAAAATCCCTTGCCATAAAGCGATATAACCTTTTATTGGATTATAACCGCTGACAAGCATTACGATTGCCCCAACGAGTAAACCGATAATTATCGAAACGAAAGGAACGAGGAAATTAAGTAAGCGATTTGACATCTATTCGTCCCCCTCTTTCACTGAAGATTGACGCGATTCCCCAGCCATTAATAGACCAAGTTCTTGTTCTGTTGTCTCTTTCGGATAAACTGTATCTACAATTGTTCCGTCATAAATTACAGAGATACGATCTGATACATTCATAACCTCATCTAACTCAAATGAGATTAATAATACTGCTTTCCCTTTGTCACGCTGTTCGATTAAGCGTTGATGGATAAATTCAATAGCTCCAACGTCAAGTCCACGTGTTGGAAGTGCTGCGATTAGTAAATCTGGATCACGGTCTATTTCACGACCAATGATTGCCTTTTGCTGGTTACCACCAGATAAGGCACGCGCTGGCGTAGATACACCATCACCTGTACGTACATCAAACTCTTTCATAACGCGTTCTGCAACTTCATTAATCTTTTTATAGTTCATTACACCTTTATTTGAAATCGGTGATTGATAATACGTTTGCAGTGCAATATTATGGCCAATTGGGAAATCCAGCACTAAACCGTACTTATGACGGTCTTGTGGAATATGTCCAATACCTGATTCTGTAATTTGACGCGGTTTTAAATTCGTCAGATTCTTACCACTTAGTGTAATCGTACCTGATTTCACTTGGCGTAAGCCTGTAATTGCTTCGATTAATTCTGATTGACCATTGCCGTCAATCCCTGCAATACCAACAATTTCACCGCGACGTACAGTTAAGTTAAGTCCTTTAACTTTATCAATGTTACGATTATCTGAAACGACTAATTTTTCAATGTTAAGAATGACCTCTTTTGGTGTCGCTTCTTTTTTCTCTGTTTTGAATGAAACTTGACGTCCGACCATTAATTCGGCTAACTCATTTGGATTTGTGTCAGCTGTAACAACCGTTCCAATCCCTTCCCCCTTACGAATAATCGTAACGCGGTCAGAAACTTCCATAATTTCTTTCAGTTTGTGTGTAATGATGATAATTGATTTTCCTTCTTTGATTAAAAGGCGCATAATGCTGATTAACTCTTCAATTTCTTGGGGTGTTAATGACGCAGTCGGCTCATCGAAAATTAAAATTTCTGCACCACGGTATAGTGTCTTTAAAATTTCAACACGTTGCTGCATCCCTACGGAAATATCTTCAATTTTCGCATATGGGTCTACATCTAAATTATACTTTTTTGATAATGCTGCAATTTCTTTCGCTGCATCTTTAATATTAATAACACCCATTTTAGTCGTTTCATTTCCTAAAATGATGTTTTCAGTTACAGTAAAGTTTTCAACAAGCATGAAATGTTGATGTACCATCCCAATACCTAAATCATTTGCTTTATTTGGGTCTGTAATTTTCTCCAATTTACCACGTATTTTAATCTCTCCAGCTTCTGGCTGATAAAGCCCAAATAGTACGTTCATTAATGTCGATTTTCCTGCACCATTCTCTCCTAGCAATGCATGAATTTCGCCTTTTTTCAGTTGGAGCGTGATATTATCATTCGCCACAAAACTGCCGAACTCTTTACGAATTCCTAGCATCTCGATCACATGTTCCACTGTACTCACTCCCTTAGGCATAATAAAAATGATTTT
>JAZLIT010000247.1:0-5348 GCA_045617525.1 Solibacillus sp.
GATTCAGAAAAACCATTTTACGACATGATCAAGGCGAAAGATGGAATTATTTTTTACATCGATGGATCACCAGTAAAAATCTACGAATATGCAACAGTACAAGCGATTAAAGACGGTGAAGAAGCACTTCCTATTGTCGCAGAATGGGATAAAAACGGAAGATTCGTATTAGAAACTTCAAATGAAAAGGCAATTGAAATATTTAATAGCGTAAAGTAAGCACTCTCTTCCGAGTGCTTTTTATTTTTACCTCGGTCTTTGGCGGATCTAATCATCAACATCTAAAAGGCTCTCAACCGCTTAGGTTTGGGGCCTTTTTGTTTAATGCAGCTTACAGTGATATTTATACTAGTGACCTTTGAAATATGACCGGTCATCGAGAAACGAAAGACCTTATCGGGTCCAAGAATTATAGTGAAGTACACAGAAGAACAGGGAGGAACCGGAAATAGAAACAATAAATGTAAGTAATCTGCAAAAAGCATATGGAAATAATCAGGTTTTAAATGGAGTTAATTTTATAGCGGAGGCTGGTGAAATTATCGGGATAATCGGGAAAAACGGGGCAGGTAAATCGACATTTTTAGAAATACTAATGACTTTAAAATCTTATGATACGGGGAATGTCCTTTTGTTCGGTAAAGAGCTTCGTGCCTTATCCACCCATGATCTTGAAAATACGAAGAAAGACATTTCAGCTGTTCTGCAACCTACACAGTTTTACAAAACACTGAAGGTCATCGAGCTACTTAAGTTGTTCAAAGCCTATTACAGATCATCGGTAGACATTGAGCAAATCATTACCGACTTCAAACTGCAGCCGTATCGGAAACTATACTTTGATAAATTGTCTGGTGGGTGGAAGCAAATTGTCAGTTTAGCCATTGCCTTTTTATCCGATCCTAAAATGCTCATTTTAGACGAACCAACAACGGGTCTTGATCCTCATATGCGAAATATGCTCTGGAAGTATATTTCTGATTACAATAAGCGTACTGGAGGGACGGTCATATTAACGACACATAACATGGATGAAGTTGAATTATATTGCGATAAAGTAATGCTGCTAAATGGTGGAGTAGGCGTAGTATTTGATACAACAAAGGGTATTTTGGCTTCAGGTTACAAATCAATTCATGAATTTTATCTAAATTCAGTGGTTGGATAGGGGGGCTTTTTATGTTACGAACTCAATTAAAGTATGACTTGCTCATGTTTTCAAGGGAATTATTTTACCTTGTTTTCACGATTATTGTTCCGCCGGTCACATATTTGTTTATGGGCGAATTATTTGGCGGCTTCACTTATGCGGGTAATTTAAGCTATGTAGAAACATACACACCTTCCTTTATTCTGCTCATCACGTTTGGTGTTGTATTCTTTGCCTTCGGGTTTGACCAGGTAATGAATCGTACCACTGGAGTTGAAAAGCGAATCAGCCTATCGCCCGTACCGAAGAAGGTATTATTACTTTCAAGCATTTTAAAATCAATCATCATTACGAGCTTCGGTTTTTTCTTAGTTACTTTTATTGGAATGATTGCTTATGATCTTTCCTTTGGTTTGTTGAACTTTATTTTGTCATTTGGTTTCTTCATGCTGCTCAATGCTGCAATGCTCGTTATTTCATCAGCCATCTATTCTCTTTTCACAAGCATGAATGGAGCTTTAGTGTTTTCCATTGTCATCTTCCAACTAGGCATGATCACTGGAGGATTTACGATGCCAGTTGATCGGATGCCAGAATTTGTGCAAATCATGGCCTATTTTAATCCGCTCTATCATATGAATCAACTATTCATTGCTGTGTGGAATGGTAAACTGCAAATGGACAATAGTTCACTTTTTTCAATAGGGATTATTATTGGCTACTTGGTAGTATCATTTATCGTTCTTCGTGTTGTAAATAAAGTAAGAAATTAACAGCTTATACATGGTACTATGTAAAAAAGATATAAAATAGGGGGATCAACGTGAAAGTTACATTGGACATAGATAACGATTATGAAGAGACGAAAGTGACAATCCACTGTAGAGAAATAGACGATTCCATAAAGGAAATGCTTGATTTTTTAAAAGGAAAGAAAAAGGAATTTATCGTTGGAAGAGATGGGGAGATGCAGCATATTTTAAAGCCAGATGAGATTCACTATTTTCACACAGAGAATGAAGGCGTTGTAGCAGTCCATTCAGAAGGTACCTTTATTTTGAAAGAAAAATTATATGAGCTTGAGGAAATGCTACCAGCCTCCAAATTTATAAGGATTTCAAAGTCGGTCATTGCTAATCTCTATGAACTGAGCCGTTTTGAAGCCTCTTTTAATGGTACGCTTTGTGTACATTTTAAATCCGGAGCGAAGGAATATGTTTCAAGAACCTATGTGAATGGCATTAAGGACGCATTGAAAATGACTAGGGGGAAAAATAGATGAAAGTATTTTTGACCAGAAGTATATTAGGCATCTTTTTCGGTTCTTTTTTGACACTAATAACCGTTTTCATGACTGTTTATTTTGGCAAAATAGAAGTTTTGGATGCAGCTGTTCTTATGAAAAATGCCCTTGGAATGATAATTTGCGGCTGGTTCTTTACGGTCACACCCTTGCTGTTCGAAATTGAGAATTTATCATTAAAGGTGCAAACGGCTTTGCATTTCCTTTGCGTCGTCGTGTTATATTTCATTGTTGCGTTCATTATTGGTTGGATTCCATTCACGATAAAAGGATTTATCGGTATGCTCGCTATTTTTATCGTGTTCTACACAATCATTTGGTTGGCCTTCTATTTGTACTTCAGGCAGCAAGCGGCAAAATTAAATGAGTGGATGTAACATCTATTCATTTGATGTATACCAAAAGTCTACATACCACCGACTTTAAACCATAAGGCAATTGAAATATTTAATAGCGTAAAGTAAGCACTCCCTTGCGAGTGCTTTTTAGTTTGGGTGAAAGGAGCATTCCTGTACGGAACATTTTCGGGGACTACAAATAAAAAAAGCCCTCTCTTTAGTTATCGGGATCGACATCGCAAAGAAGAAACACTTCGCATGCGCAGTTGATGAACGTAACCGAGTGCTTCAAAAATCATTTCCTTTTACACACGCATGATGGTTTCGAATGGCGTAACGATTAATGGCGTTACGTGACACGCATCAAAAATGCAAGAAGACTAAAATGCGATTCATGAAAACTGCGGATTCAAAAAATGTTACCAACCGACTGTTTGGGAAGGTTATACTTTAATTAACGCAGCAAGGTAAGACGATAAAAGACTTTTTTAAGAAGGTGAATAAAGTGATAAGACGAAAATCAGCACTTATTAGTTCAGCCATTATTTTAAGTATATGTATGTATTTATATTTTCCATTTCCTAATAATCTAATGCTAGACTCAAGGGTTACATTTATGTCATTCCCAATCCGCAACCAGGATGGATATATTGTACTTGGCATAATTGGTTCATTTTTATTCGTAATTGCAATGGTGTTACTTGTTCTTGGATTAAAGAAGTACCATTTCCGGACTGTGATAATCGTTGCAATAGCGTATGTATTATTACCACTTGAACTCATTACATTGTACCAAGAAACTTTTGCAAGTGGCATTAGCGCTATTTCATATGATGGCAAAGGGGAGTGCACTTTTGATGCTGTGAATGAAAATTTATTAAGTGGAGAATGTAAATTCATACTCCAGAATCATAGTAATGAAGCTGTTTCGCTTAATTTAGAACTTTTAGATTCATATTTTCTGGATGATGGAACTCGAATGGAATCGCTTATGAATATATCCGGTACATATAGCATTATAATTGATGCTGATGAAAAAAATCTATTAATTTGAATGAATTACTTAATGTGACAAATGTGCCCAAACATATTGAAGGTGGAACATTACATAATGTTCACTTTAAATTGATTGATAGTGAGAGTGAGAGAACATTGTAAAAATGTACTCAAACACCGTTTTGGAAGCTTTTTAGTTTGAATAATCCCTAAAGTATTTGTGGGATTCGAAGAACAAATAGATCGGGGTGATACTAATAAAAACAGTATTAAAACAATTACAAAGTGTTGGTGTACATTATATTACAAGCGGAAATACAATTATGTTAGAAATTTTAAACGATAAACATAATAAAGCTACAGAAATAGACATGCTTATACATAAGCTGATAACTCAACTCCAAAATTGCAATTTAAAAAATATAAAGCTTGAATGTCCTAAACATTTATTAAATAGTTTAAATTGCACTAAAGCTAAAATGAAAATTATAGGTGAAAGAGTTATATATACGAATACTCTGACAACGCCAGAAGACTTTTCCGTTCCTGATTATGAAGTATGGTCAATTTTTGAAAATAAATCCATCTCATTTTTATCTGAAATAATGCAGAAAAGTTTTATTGATACAGAAAATTTTTTAAAACAAATGAGTGAGGAACTACCATCACAAGCAGAAAAAATGTATACAGTCTATATAGTTAATAATGAACCGGTCGGCGTTGTTTTACCACATATAGAACCCCGTACAGATAGGGAAGGACGTATGTTTTGGATAGGCATTCACCCTTGTTTTCTAGGGAAAAGAATGGGTAAAGCGCTTCATTCAATAGGATTATATAGATTAAAAAATGATTTCAAAGCGAACTCGTATCTAGGGATTACACAAACTGATAATCATGCGATGAAAAAAATAATGATTTCGAATGGATGTACTCAAAATGAAAATACAGTAATTTCTTTAGAATATTTGGCTTAGATACTTAAATATGTAAATTGGGGAGATTAAGAATGATTTTGGATACCGAATTATCATCAAATTTCAACTCTGTTATAGATCATCTCAAAAATACTTGCAAGCAAGTAAATGCTTCTGGACAAGCGTTAGTTATTATTCATAATGGGAAAATTGTTACAGAACATTATGAAGGCTATCATTCAAACTTAGTAAATTCAAAATCGATTTCAAGCGATTCTTTATTTCATATTGCTTCGGTAAGGAAAAGTTATATAGGTTTTTGTGTAGCGTGGGCTATTCATAACGGATATATTCGCTCAATAGATGATGCTGTATTGAATTATCTGCCAAATTCAAATGAAGACATAGTAAAAGGGATTACGTTAAGACATTTATTAACACATTCACATGGTTTAAGAACAACTACTGATGGCCATCTATTTAATTTTTTTCCAGCTGGTGAAGGTTGGGATTATCGAAAAGAAAATATTTCCATGCTCTGCGAAATAGTTCAACGTGCTACAGGAAAAACAGTTGCTCAAATTGCTCGCGAAGAAATTTTTACTCCATTAGGTTTTCAGAAAGCTGGTTGGTATGCAAATCCT
>JAZLIT010000248.1:0-21985 GCA_045617525.1 Solibacillus sp.
TTTTTATATTTTGCAGAGGAGGGTGAATCATGTGGAAGATGTTGAAAACATTCTTAATCATTGAGCGTTCTACCAAAAGTAATTTTTATTCATTATTTATTGTCACAGCTTTAATTATCGGTGTAATGTTTATGGCATCGAAAGACACCTATAATAACCTGCTTGTCGATGCTACATCAGAATATCAATCTACTACATCTGCTCTAAGTAAATTTCAAATTGTTGATGTAAGTACGATTGATAATAGTGATAGTACCTTCGGGATATTAACAAGACTTAGACAAGCTATTGCACTTAAGCTCGCTGCCCTTAAAACAGAAAAGGAGAACATGCTTCATATAGCATTAGAGAGAACAATCAATCTTAGGGAAAGTTTATATGATGCAAATGAATTTGAAAAAGTTCGAAATCTCATTCCTCCTAAAATACATAACGATAATGAGCGTGTGTTTGTGCAAGCTTTATTAGAAAGGGAATTGCCATTAAAGCAAGATATGATGCAATATTGGCCGTTTTTATTATCTATCTTTACAATGGTTGGATTAGTATGGTTCCCATTTTTAAGCTTTTATACGAGCGGAATTATGATTGAGGATTTTAAACATCTTTCCATAGTAAAAGGCTATCCAATTCGATTTGACAAATACGTAGTTGCTAAAAGTATCTCGAAAATCTTCATCATTTTTATTTATATCGCATTAATATTTATACTAAGCCTGCCGTTAATTTTTTGGAAAGGGCTAGGTTATTCTAACTATCCAGTTATTGTTTATAACGGAGAACCCATTGCCTACACTATTCCTCAGTACATTTTATTATGTTTTGCCTTTATGTTTATCATCACGATTTTCACTCTACTATTATCAATTATTTTTAATATGTTATTTAAAAATATGTACATTACTTTTTTCGTTCAAATAATTTTATATTTTATTCCCATCATTTTCTCAAGCTTAATTTCCTTAATTCCATATAATCCGTTTAACTTTTTGAATTTCAACATGATTATTAAAGGCGGATCTTTAGAATTAGAAAATCCTATTAATCTCACATACATTGGTGGTTTCATAACACTATTGATTTGTATTGTTATCATGTTGTTCATTATTCAACGCTTCTTATCAGCGAGTAAGATTAAACGGGTATAGGGGGTAAGTGTGTGAAAGCATATTTAAAAATTGAACTGACAAAATTTTTTACCAATCGAAAAAATCTAGCTGTCTATATACTAGTAGCTGCTTGTGCATTGTTTTATGCATTAGAAATAGCACCTTCGTATGATCCAATCGAAAAAGTGGATTATGATGAAATCAAATCAGCTTATGACACTAGGGTTGAGTGGACTAATTCTCGAAAAGGTAAAAATAACGAGGGCGCTCATCCTGCTGTTGTTTATTCAATATTCCAATTTTTATCTTGGAATAGCCTAGATATTAAGCGTATGGCGGCATTAGAGAAAAATGATTTAAAGGAGTATACGTATTTAACAAATAGATGGTATATATTCGTGGACAAGCACACCTATACAACAGGTTATTATACTTATAATCCAAGATATTATACATACGGAAATCCGGATGCTCATGAGCAAGGACATTTAGCTTATTTATCAACCGCTACCCGTTACGGAAAATATGTATTATTAGATAAAAAAATTACAATAGATGTACTAGAAGAACGTACAGCGAATCAAACCATTTACCGGCTTCTAGAAAGCTACTTACCGTATGTATTTTATATTGGGTGTTTATTATTAACAGCTGATATCGTTTTACAGGACCGAAGAAATCCAAGCTTACTTCGCGGCTATCCGATAGCCGATTGGAAAAAAATATTTGCAAAAGGTATCACAGCATTTGTCGGTAGTATCGCTTTAATTATCCCAATGCTTATCGCTTATTTTATTATCGCCATACAATCTGGCTTTGGCTCTTTGCAACTACCAATTCCCGTAATAATTGAAGAAAATTATAAACCAGCATATGATGCGATTACACTTGGTCAGTACTTCGTTCAAGTAGGAATATTAATTTCAGGCTGGTTCGCCGTAATTATTTCATTAGTTCTGTTACTGAGTGTCACAATTCGTCAAGAGCTTGCGAATTTAGCGGGTGGTGTAGTTTTAATCTTCTCTGAAAAATTTTATATTGATGAGGGCCTTGGCTACTTCAAGCCGGTCGAAAATTACTTACCAACCTATACACAAGTTAGTAAAGTGGTCACAAATGTAAAAAATTTCTTTTACGAGTCAGAGGGTATTGTATTTTTACGTGGTTTTACCATTTTAAGTACAACAGCCTTAATTTTATTAATTATTACATTAGGCATTACGTTAATTCGACGTTATCGTTTTATTAAATAGGGAGGGGGTTACATGCTGCATTTGACGTCTGTACGCGTTAAAAATATGTCACAGGAAGGAAACAGACAAATTTTAAACAAACATTCTACAACGTCCCTTTAAAAGTGATTTATGGTGGTATGGAGCTAATAGTCGTACCAAATGGTAACGAAAAGGTTTTAACAAATATATTAATATTTTAAAACGTGAAGAATTGTTAGAATTTACGTTTGGAAATGATCTTAAACGACTTATATTCTATGTATTATCACAAATGGAATAACCTATACAATAAACCGAAAATTTAGAATTATTTTTAATATTTTCGGTTTAATTTTTTTAGTAAAAAGAGGCAAGCATAAAGTCACTGAAGAATCCTCTTAGGATTAGAAGTACGAAATGACGTGGGTACTGGGGTTATTTGTCACAGATGGCCATATGAATAAAGAAACTCATAGCATTTATTTTACGCAAAAAGAGGAACGAATATTAAAGTGAATCGAAAAACATATGGATGTTGTTTATGTATCAACGATTCATTATCTAATTGAACCCGAGTTAATTAAAATTTTGAACTCAAATGAAATGTCTTACAACAGTTGAAAGCTTTAAGTTACAAAGATCGAACTGAATTCCTATTACAATAGAAATAATAATTGCTGATGAATTAAAAAACTATTGAGGGTGAATATTAGAACCTTAAAAGCTAATAGGTGAGTTGACGAGGCATACCAGCTCACTCTTACAAATATTTTAGTTTACATAATATAAATTATAGGAAGCTATGTTTCATCAGGTAAGTATACTTATAACAGTGAGACAAAGTGCGATTTTACACAAATAATTGCATTTTGTCTCAAATGCGTTGCAAAATATCTAGTTGATATCAGTTGAAACATCTAAATTAGGCCATTTTTAATTGGAATTTTTATAATTGTGTAATTTATTGATAGTATCTTTACTTTACACATTTAAAAACGAATGACTTTGAATCCTTTGTTGCTGGCTGAAATTCCCCATCACCATATGCAAAAACCATTGAAAATCCTGCTTCGTTTAATGCATTAGCAATTTCATCATACGCTCTGAAAATAAGCTGATACGTATCTTTCAAAACTTTATGAGTGCTCCTTTGCTCAAAGTATGTATGAAACGTAAAAACATTCTCCTGTATACCATCATACTCGTCCCATGTAGCGTAAACATCATTGTCATTCATGAATTCATCGACTGAATCATCCTGCATCCACGATTCCCATACCTTTGCGTTCGGATTCCGTGTATCAAAAATAAAATGACCACCTGGCTTTAAAGAGCGATACACATCTTCTAAAGTTTGCTTCCAGCTTTCTTCCGTAATAAACACTTGCGCCACATTTGCAGTCATAATTACTGTATCATACGCTTCGGATACAAGATTCCGGCTATCACCAATCACCCATGTAACTCCATGTGCACCTTGCTTTTCTTTCGCACGGGCTATGGATTCTTTATTCGGATCAATTGCTGTCACCGAACATCCTAATTTTGCTATCTCTAGGGTAACACGACCTGTACCGCAGCCTAGATCTGCTATCGATTTCGGTTCGATTGACTTAATCAACGACAGAAAAAAATCATCATACTTCCCCCACTTATTTATATTGTCATATACAAATGCACGTATACTCATATAACTTCCCCCTACTAAAATGATATTTTAAAAAAATATAATTGGTAATATAAGTATCTTAACACATAAAAAACCACCAAACGAATTAAACTTCGCCAGGTGGTTCACTTTTACTCAAATGCAATTGCCATTCTTTTCGCCTTTAAATACAACACAAAGCTTATCGATAACGCTAAGCTAAACACGCCAAAAATAACACCCATAATCTGCAGACCAACTAAATCTAATAGCGCCCCAGTTGATAATAATACGACTTGAAATGCGGTTTGATCCATCATATTGCGGAATGCGAAAAATCGACCGTGGTACTCTTTTGGTACTTGTCGTTGGAAAATGGTAATGGTTGTTGGGAAAAAGCAGCCAACAGTAAAGCCAAATACTGCAAATATCACAAGAGCAACCCACTCGATATTTGTGAAATACATCATTAACTGGAGGAATCCAACTAAAAATACACTTGTAAATAAAATGGAGCCGGTTTTGAATTTTTGTCCAATACGCTTTATTAAGAATGCGCCAAGCATAAAGCCAACGCCCTCGACTGTATAAATTAAGCCTGAAAGACTGGTTGAATCATGCATTTCAGATAGTTTCATAATGATTAAGTTAAATGAACCTAAAAATAATATGGGAATGATCATTAGTACGAGCGATACGAGTACAACCGGAAATTGGCGTAATACAGGCAAAACTTCCTTGAAACTGCCCTTTTCTTTGCCTTTTTTTGGCTGTCCATCTGCTTCAGTATCAGGCTCAAGTACAAGCAATTTTAAAATAAAGTACATTGCGATATACATAATAAATGACACGACATATAACCATAAAATATCAAAATAGCTCACCATAACCCCAGCTGCAGCAGCCCCAACAATTCGAGAGAGCGTACGGATATTCATATTCCATGCGTTTAATTCAAGTAAGTCCTTGTCTTTCACAATCATCGGAATTACGGATTGTAAAGCGGGCATGAAAAATGTTGCCGCTATTTGCAAACTGATTAAAAATGCGACCATCCAAAAAATACTTTGCGTATATATTGCAATAAACATAAATAATACGCTGACAATACGCGCCAAGGATGACAATAATAATACCTTTTTCTTACTGGTTGAATCGATTATTCGCCCAGCCAATGGTGCTACAAGGAGCCCGGCTAGCATTCCAATCGCTAAAATAACGGATTTATGAAAATCTGAAGGGACGAGCTTTGTCATAAACGCTAAATTGCCGATAATCCCAGCCCATAGCCCAATTCCAACGACGAATTCCCCGATTAACACGATCCAGACGTTGCGGTTACGCCACATATGTAATCTCCTATCTGTCTACAGTATTATGTTTACTGTACTTTATTTCGTGTTCCGAATCAATAACAATACTGAGTAGAGGGAAAATTAAAACACCGCTATCTATATAGCAGTGTTTTAATTAATATTTGCAAATGTAATGAGTACCCAGGCTAACGTGTACAAGGCAATTAATAAAAGATGCCACCATTTTTTCATCTCTAGTAAGCCAATAAACTCGCGTGTAAACGCATTTGGCAAATAGTAAAATGCTGTCTTTGCACCAATCCCGTTCGCTCTTAAATTGACTTTTGATGCATAAATACTTGCTCTATAAACATGAAAATTATTCGATACGAAAATCCCGCGTGCCTGTTTAAACCGTGCATCCAGTATCTGCTTTGAAAATAGCATATTTTCATAGGTTGTCTTCGATTTGGCCTCTGCAATGATCTTTCCAGCTGGGATTCCATGTTTATCTATCATATATTTTTTCATTGCCACGGCTTCTGCAATAAGTTCATCACTACCCTTACCACCTGAAGTAATAAGTAGTGGTGCCCTCCCCCACTTTTTATAGATGCGCACCGCTTTATCTAAGCGACTTGCAAGCAGTGGAGGCACTTTGTCGCCAATTAAGCCAGAGCCAAGCACGATAATATAATCGGGCTTATACATGACCGGGAAAACGTTGTAGATCAAGAAATAGACAGCGGTAGACGTATACATACCCGTGAAATACACAAAAAGTCCGATTATATAAAATAAACCGAAACTCATAATATCCGAGTGTTCACTCGAAAAATAAAGCGTAATCGATAAAAGTAAAATGCCAATTAAGGCGACACCAAATAGGGAAATAAACAAATTACGTAAACTGCGCCCTTCTTTTTCCATCAGGGTTTTGCTGCTGAAAAACGTTAAAATAGATAATACTAGCAAAATAGCTGGAATAATCGTTAAGTAAAAGACAGAATTAAAAAAGTAATAGCGCTCTATATCATGTGTAGATGTAAAATATGTATTGTTCCACACGAAATTAATGGCCACTAGTAGTAAAAAGTAAAGCCAATAAATATTAAAATAGCTACTTCGATTTGTGAGAAACAATAGGACAAATACAACGATTAAAAAGAGCAAATATGGACCTCCTTCAAAATCAATATGTGTAGACCCTATTATCTATTGTAAATAATCATATACATTTTTTGCTAGAAGTAGCACCGTTACCGTAATAAAAAGTGCGCGTACATAGCCCGCCCCTTTTCTAATTGCAAATTTTGAACCCACGATAGCGCCAATGATTTGAGCAAGGCCCATAATAATACCGTAAGCAAAATTCACCTGCCCAAGAAATAAAAACATAATTAACGCGCCAATATTACTACCAAAGTTTAAAAGCTTTGCATTGCCCGCTGCCTTTAAAAAGTCAAAGCCAATCATTAAAAATGCAAAGATAAAAAAAGAACCCGTACCTGGACCTAAAAAGCCATCATAAAAGCCTATTAGGAAAATAACACAAATGAAGATGAAGTAGCGCGCTGGAGACAGTTCTTTCTCCATTGAAACACTGCCCCAGTCCTTTTTCGCCAACGTATACACAAGTACAACTGCGAGCATAAATAGCATTAACGGTTTTAACAGCTCAGGGTTCATTAAATGGACAACCCAAGCCCCAAGCATTGAGCCCACAAAGGTTAACGGAAATAGTTTATACATAGATTTTAAGTCGATTTTGCCTGAACGGTAAAACATGATCGTACTTGTAAGAGACCCCATCGTACCAGCGAGCTTATTTGTTGCAACTGCTGCTGAGGGTGGTAATCCCACAAAAAGTAAGCCTGGAAGCGTAATTAAGCCTCCACCCCCTACAACTGAATCCACAAATGCTGCTATAAAGCCTAATGTGATTAAGATAAGAATTATATTTGGATCGAGGTCAAAAAACATGGTATGTAACAACCCTTCTATTCTTTATGTCATTACTATGAATAGTAAGGAAATTTTACCTCGTTGTAAATACATGGGTATAAGAAAGTAGAAGAAATTAGAAAATTCTCCCCTATTCGCATAACTAAATTAGTTTGTTATAATAAGAGAAAGAGAATTTTCTTGAGGGAGATGCAACTATCATGGATTTATTAATTAAACTAGTAGTCGGTATATTTGCTGTATCACTTGTTATAGGTTTAATCCTTACGTTTTGGATTCCACTTGTACTAGGTATTGCAGCAGTCGTTGGTGTAAAGGTATTCATAAATCAGCGTAAAAAGAAGAGTGCGCTTGAAATTGAACAAGCCGCGAATCAACAAGCATTAGAGGCAAAGGAATCAATCGAATATAAAATGAGGACGCTTTTGGCGATGGCGAAATATGATGTAAATAACGTAACGCAACGTACAGCATATAAGCAGAAGTCCCAGTTGAATTTGCTGGATAAGTGGTTTAAATACATTGACTTACGTGCCAAGTTACATTTAAACAATACATCAACTTCCCGTGAAGAAGCAGTGTTACATTTAATGTGTGACGAACTTTCAAATCGAATTCAGTATGCAGAAATTGAAATTACTGACACCATTAAACGTGAATTTATCGAGGAAAACTTAACGCCTCTGTTATTAGATATTATTGAAATTATGGAAGGTATTCGCCCGACGAATACAATTTCAATCGATGCCTACCAATTATTGAATAAAGCTAAAGGACAGGAAGAAACGATTCTTGAACAATTAGCGAGATAAATAGAAAACGCGTATCCGAAATGGAATACGCGTTTTTTCTTGTATAAAAGGATGAATGATGGCAAGCAGGCATTGTTTATGCTAAAAAGTGCCTGCTAGTTGCTAATCCCCCATCGCTTCTAGAACGGTATTTGTGAGTAGAGCCATTCGTTCCACGATATGTGCACGTAAAATATGTTCATGTTCTGCATGAATGCCATCGCCTAAAAAGCCAAGCCCGTCTAATGTGGCGCAAAGCTGAGAGGTAAAATTCCCGTCACTAGCACCACCAACTTCTGCTTGCCCAACTTCAAAGCCAAGTCCTTCTGCTTCATCCTCCGCAATTTCGAAAAGAAGTTGTGATTTTTCCGTTTGTTCCATTGGTGGACGATTAATACCACCTTCAACTTCAATGATAATACGTTCATCCATTGCTTCTAGCTCTTCGAAGTATTCATCAATGCGCTTTTGTTCCTCGATTGTGCTAGCTCGTACGTCAACACCAATATGTGCTTCATTTGGTACGACATTTAATTTACCGCCTCCCTCAACCATCCCTACGTTAAGTGTCGTTCCTTTTGCGTGATTCGTCAGTGAATCAATATTTAAAATTTGCAGTGCTGCTTCTTTAATTGCGCTAACGCCCTGCTCTGGGTTATTACCTGCGTGTGCAGATATCCCTTTAATGTTAAGCACATATTTAGAAGTCCCTTTACGTGCCGTTTTTAATGCACCTGTACCTGACACAGGTGGCTCAAGTATGAATGCTGCTATACTTTTTGCCGCCTCTGCCTCTAAAAATGGACGTGATGTTATACTTCCGATTTCCTCGTCACTATTGATGAGAAATACAATCTTTCTTTTCAGTGGAATATTGAATTCGTGCACGTATTTTAATAGCCAAATCGCACTTACAAGGCTAGCTTTCATATCTAGAATACCTGGGCCGTATATTTTGTCAGAGGTTTCGCGGTATTTTAGTTTTCCTGGTTCCCAAACGGTGTCATAGTGTCCAAGTAGTAAAAATTGCTCCGTTACTTCACCCATCGTAAATTTTAAATGGTTGCCAACATCAGTCATTACGATTTCTTGTGCTGTACGATTAAAATTTGATTTAAACATACCTTGTAAAATCTCTTTGCAATGGTCGGCTAACTCCTTATTTGACGAAGGAGAATCCGCACGAACGAGACGTTCAATATCATCGACAATAGAATCAATATTTTGTTTGTAATACATATGCGCTTTCAAACGTTTCTCCTCCTCATAATATTCTTTCTTAATTATTCAATAACGTAAGCATTATATGAAGCATTAACTGTCGCGTTAACGCGGGTAAAGTTAAATGACATTTTTATTAGCTTGCTGCGTTCCCGTGAAATGATACATTCAGCATGTCTTTTTATTTCCAAAGAAAATTATAAACTAATTGTAACGAAATGGAAACTTGAGGCACTAAGCTTATGAAACAGGAAAGGAGGTCGCGATTCACGTATTAGCAGAGGTATATGAAGAAATCCAACCAAAACTATTTACTTTTTTCTATATGAAAACGATGAACGTGGCGACGGCTGAGGATCTTACGCAAGATGTGTTTTATGAAGCAACACGTAGCATCCACCGCTTTAATGGTAATTCAAGTCTTTCTACTTGGTTGTTTGCCATCGCTCATCATTTATTAAAAAAGTATTATCGCTCTAAAAAATATACGCAAGCGCTCGCCAGTCAAATTTCAGAAGAGTTCAAAATGACGCCGTTATCTACTGAGCAAGTGACGGAATTAAAAGCATTTAACGAAGTAGCCTATAAATTAATCCGCGACTTAAGGGAGCCAATAAGCGAAATTATTTTATTACGCCTTTACGGTGACCTTAGCTTTAAGGAAATTGCCGACATTATCGGTAAAACAGAAAACTATACGCGCGTCATGTTTCACCGTGCGAAACGTCAATTACGGGTTGAGTTGGAGGGATATGAATGAATACATGTAAAATGACGGAAGACCTGTTACCGCTCTATGAGGAAGGTTTGCTAAGTGATGATACAACGCAATGGATTGAAGCGCATTTTGCGAAGTGTGAGGTATGTAGCAAGTTGCAAAATGATAGCTTATTGCCTGAAGAACTACCCGCGATGACACAACCATATAAAAGTGCAAAGAAAATGATGCAGCATGCACAATTTAAAATTGCGGCATATCAGCTGTTGCTTGTGGTGCTATCGTTTATAGTAGCCATTCAAACGAATATGTTAAGTGGTAGCTTTCGCTTTATTTTGACCTATTTCTTATTGGGTGCAGTAACCTTTGCCTTTTATCGTAGCTGGTTTATTACACTCGGGGTTTCCTTTGTGCCGATTTTTTGTTGGACAATTTTAGAAATGCTCGGATCTGGTGAAGCTGGTGTCGGCACAATGTTGATCGGTGGGCTTTTTGTGGCTGCGATTCATACGCTTTTTTGTGTAGTCGGTGTAATAGTCATGTATTTATTATTTATTGTTTTTGACAAGGAGGACATTTAATGAACTTGAAAAAAGGACTTTCGTTAGCGCTAGCGCTTATCATAACAGCAACCATTTTATTTTTCTACGTAAGCTTTAATGGGAATTTTGCGTCGAAGTGGATGGCTAAAAATACAGCAGAGGCGTATTTGCAGGAGAAATATGAGGATGGAAACTTTGTGCTTAATGTACTCGGCTATAATTTTAAGGATGGCACGTATGTCTTTTCCTACCGTGTAAATGAGGATGGTAAGGCTATGTTGTATCATATGGAGATTGGCTATCAACTGTTGCCAAAGGAAATTGTAAATGATTATTTAGACTTGGATTACGAGTAAGAAAATAATTAGAGGCAAGCCGCGAATGTTGGTAACCACGGTTTGCCTCTTTTTATGCTGCTCTTCCACTTTTGGTACGTTTCTAAGTAAGATCCTTTTGCTTCACGTAAATATGTACACGTTTCCCCTCCATATCAATGGTTTTCTCCAGCGTCATGCCGTTTTGTAGCGCAATTTTTTGAGACGCGATATTACCTACTTGAATAGCTGAAACATAACGTTCAAGCTCGATTTCTTCGTCCGCATAATGAGCTAGTGCTAGGGCTGCCTCTGTGCCGTAGCTCTTACGCCAATGATTAGGATGAATCCAATAGCCTAACTCGATTTCGAAGGCATCATCAATTAGCTGAGCCACGATTCCTGCATGTCCAATACGTTCACCGGTTTCTTTATGAATAAGTACATGAAGACCGTAATCATCAAAGTTATTATATTGCTCTAGCATCCGTTCGATTAATCTCTTAGCATACGTATGGTCCTTTGGGTTGCCATCGCCTATATACTGCATGACGCTCGGGTCTGAAACCATTGCCTCCACGAAAGATAAATCCTCCATTGTATAGCGTCTAAAGAGAAGTCGTTGTGATTGAAGTTGTAACATATCGAAAACCTCCATTTTAGTATAAATTTGCTTTTCGTGAAATAAAACCCCGTATATTTTTTGACTTATATCAAATAAGTATCAAAATTAGTCCAGGTCTTTACTCGTAAGTTTACTGTTAAAGTCACATTTATGCTATTGGATTCTTAAAAAGTGCAAAAAAATATGCCGACATTTGAAATGCCGACATACTTACTATTACTTTTAAGCTGTTACATCGCGCTTCATAAACGTGAAGTAACTGAAGAATAGGAACAATGCAGCGTAAACTGCAAGAACCGTTAATGAAAACGGCATTGTAAAGGAAATACCTTCAACAAAATAGTTCCCGTATTGGTGCTGCGTTAAATCACTATGTGTAATCCAAATATATTTAACAATTTCATATTTCGCTAAGAACATGACAACTAAGCTACCCATTAGGGAAATTCCCATCGTTAATCCGATAGCAAGTGAGCTAGAACGGAATACCGTCCCGATCATAAAGGCAAATAAGATTGACATGAAGAAATCCCCGAAAGATAGTAATTGCGTATAAGCAAGTGCTCCCCACGCGCTTTCTTCAACAATTTGCCCATTTATATAAGACAAGTGGATACTATTGCCAGGTTCAAAAAGTATAACACTTATCAGATAACCTACTCCTAAGTTTAACGCTAATAATAGCAAACCATATAATATGACTGTAATTAATTTAGACGTTAAAATTTTGGCGCGTGAAATCGGACGCGTTAAAAGCATTTTTATTGTCCCTGTTGAAAACTCACTCGATACGATGCTCGCCGCAACAATGATCGTAAATAATGTAATGACCATCATTAAACTCACGCTATAGTTCATGTTGCCAATGACTGTTTGCTTGTACGATGAGGCGATATTATTGTCTAAACGATATTGTGAAATTGCAATTTCCTCTTCTTGCCAAGATGTATCGAAGCCTTCACTTGCATTGTCTTCCTTGTTTTGTGTATTAATCCGAATGTTTTCTTGTTCTCGTTCCTGCCATGTCATATTATCCTGCGATATTGTATCTTTTGAGTCGATATTTTTCGTGATGATTGCAGGCACGATGAGAATGAGTACTAGTAAAACGGTCATAATCCATGGCGATTTTACAGCCCATAGTTTCATCCACTCATTTTGAATTAGCTTCAGCAATTGCGCCACCTCCAGTCATTTCTAAGAATTGATCTTCTAATGTTTTTTGAATAGGAGTAATACTGAAAATGGAAATATCAGCAGCAACAGCCTGTGCTACAAGTGCGGGTACTTGCTCTTTTTCAATAACTACCTCAGCCACTTGCCCTTTTAACTCGTATGGATACGAAGAGGCCGTTAATAGCTGTGCAAACTTTTCCGCTGGTGTCGCGTCAATTGCATAAACCGTCGCCACCTCCGAGCGAATATCGCGTACATCAATCAACTTGCCGTTTTGAATAACCGCAATTCGGTCACACATAAGCTCAATTTCAGAAAGTAAATGACTTGATACGAATACAGCCACACCTTCCTCCTGTGCAATTTTGCGTAAGTGGTCACGGAATTCGCGGATACCAGCTGGGTCAAGACCATTCGTTGGCTCGTCCAAAATTAAAAATTTTGGTTTATGAAGTAACGATTGTGCCAACCCTAAACGCTGACGCATACCAAGTGAGTACGTTGAAACCTTTTCTTTAATTCGGTTTTCAAGTCCTACTTGACGTACAACTTCATCAATTCGACTCTTTGAAACATTTTTCTGCATACGTGCGAAATGTAGTAAATTTTTATAACCAGATAAAAACTTGTACATTTCAGGATTTTCTACAATGACGCCGACTTTGCTAATAGCATCCTCATAATTTTCCTTTAATGAAACGCCATCAATGAGTACTTCACCCTCTGAAGGATTCATAAGTGCGGTCATCATACGAATCGTTGTCGTTTTCCCGGCACCATTTGGCCCTAAAAACCCAGTAATTTGTCCGCGATATAAATCGAGATTCAAATTATCAATGAGCTTCTTGCCTTTAATAGTCTTTGATAAATTCCGGATTTGTACAATTGGTTGTTGCTCCAACGTTGTCACTCCCCTATTATATATTTAATTTAATGGATTATTTAGAAAATTATTACAATCCATCAATATTAGTATATACGAAGTTGAGATAAGAAAGTTTCATAATGTGTAAAAAATTATGCTATTATGCTATAGTGACTTTACAAATGAAGGTGAGGCTAACTATGAACGGACAAAATCGTAAAGATGTGACGCCTGGTACAGTGGTGCATATTGTACTAAAGAAGGACCAGCGTACAGGCGTTAAAACTCGTGGTGTAGTGAAGGATTTATTAACGAATTCAGCATTTCATCCACATGGTATTAAAGTGCGCTTAACAGATGGTCAAATTGGCCGTGTGTGTGAAATTTTATCAAAATAAGAAAAACGAACAGGATTTATAACCTGTTCGTTTTTTAGTGTTCACTTGTTACGATGACACCCGATTGATTGTCACCTGAAATTTGGTAAGACATACCTGAATAGATCGGTACTTCTAGGTTATCGAATACTTCATAGTAGCGAATTGTATAATCTCTCTTATTAACGCGGGCTTCATAGCTGCCATGTTCCTTTAGGTAGGCTAAGTACTCCTCAAGCACCCAATTCTCCTGTTGCATTACCGCGCTATGTGGTAAGCCGACATAGCGGAAATGCCAAGCTTCATATTCAATACCGGTAACCGCTACCTTATCAGCAGGATAGCGTAAAATAAAACCGTACTTCCAAGCATTTTTATGTAGCCACTTACCTTCTTCCGACTCATCCATTGAACCATTATGCGAGCCAATATCGAGCGCTAACCCTAAATGATGTTCGCTATGTCCTGCTGGTAGTGCATAGTTTTCGCCAAACGTTTCAAAAAGTGCTTGCTGCTGTTCTGTTGAACGATAGCTACTATTAATTTTAAATCCAGTCACATCGTCCTTCTTCGCGGCATTAAACAGACTACTGACGTTTTGTAAAAGTGTAGAGGATATTGTAATTGAAGAATCTGGTGTTTCAAAACCTAGTGCTGCCAATGAGTGATCGGAAAGTGCCACTAAATCTGTAGGGGCATGTCCCTCAGATATCGCGTGTTGTTTGTTGATTAATACAAGGGAGCCTTTTTTTACCTCATGTTGCTGTATGGGTGTATAGAGAAGCTGCCCCTCGCTCACAGTTTTTGAATTGAATAGCCATGAATCCGCGATAAAAAACACGAGGATGACGAAGCTTAAAGTGATTATCCATTTTTTCATGATACCGGCTCCTTTCCCGTAATTAAATAGTAAGGGGCAAAGATGAAGTTTTGGCGAGGATAAATCTTAAGTTTTTCTTAAGAATTTTTTTAATGGAAACCCGCGAACAAAGTAACTAGGATACAGATACGCCTACTAAAAAAAATACGGGTGTAATGAAATGTATAGTAGAGATTTGATACTGTAATAATATTGCGAAACTAACATATTAAGGATGTTGGAAAAATTTTTTTTCGGCTAACAATAATTTTATTATGACCCTAATTTTTCTTTATAAACCCCGTAGTATTAGGCTTTTGAAACGAATCATCATAGCAAAGAGGGGAGAAAAAATTTCCGTTATTTAAAATAAATAATCTAGACAAACGACAATTCATGTTATATACTAAGGTTAGTTAAAAAAGTTACACCTTGAATTCACCTATTACAAAGAGTAATCGTGTATTTCGGTACTTTTTGTAATATGTGAATTTTTTCTTTTTAGAAGAACATGTATTAAATTTAATTATTGGAGGTCATTTAAATGACACAAGGTACAGTAAAATGGTTTAACTCAGAAAAAGGTTTCGGATTCATCGAAGTTGAAGGCGGAAGCGACGTATTTGCTCACTTCTCAGCTATTCAAGGCGAAGGTTTCAAAACTTTAGAAGAAGGTCAAAAAGTTGAATTCGAAATCGAAGAAGGCAACCGCGGACCACAAGCTACAAACATCGTTAAACTTTAATTCTTAGGAATTTAAAATAGCGTATTATGTAGAACAGAAAGCCACCCTATTTATAGGGTGGCTTTCTTTATGGTTACACGGCAATTCATAGCATGTCTCCTCTTTACATATGGTTCGGCACGGGACTCTTTTCGCTTTCGCGTCTAAATCAACTTGCTTATCTCCTGGAATTCGCGGTCTCCCCTACTTAACGAAGTATATTCAAATGCAAGTTCCCCATTATATATGTTCTGCTTAGAAATCCCCTCATTTCTATAAATTAGCCTAATGATTGTGAAGAATTGTTACTTAATTTAATCTGAAGAATCAGTTTAATGTAATAAATAGTCAACTTTTGAGAACACTAAATTGAGGTGTTTTTATGAAAAAAATTCTTAGTTTAATTATTGCCCTTTCTCTTATTAGTGCTTTAACCAAAGCTAAAGCAGTCATAAATGAATATGAGAAAATTGCTAAGTCTGATTTAGCGGGTGTTATCCTTTATGCAAGAAAGATGGATGGATTATATACAGATTTTAAAATCGATTTTCAAGGTGGCATCCTTTTAAAGCCTTATTGGATAAACACAATAAGGCCTACTTGGTTTCCCGAGATTATTTATGAGGATATAAATCGAGATGGAAAGAAAGAGCTTGTCATAATTTTGACTAAAGCTACTGGTACAGGAGTTTTACAACGGGAAGCTCATGTTTTCCATATTCAACAGCAAAAATGCGATAAAACGGCGCAGATTGTGCTGCCAGTTGAAGTACTTGTTGAAGATCCAATCGCGATAGTATTGAAAAATGTTAAGACCGAGTTATCACCGAAAAAAGCTAATATTGGTATTGGTGATAAGATATATACAATTGATATAATACCTAATGGGATTCAACCGAAACTTCTATTTGAGGATATATACTTTGGTAATATTATCAACTTTGAAATAAAAAACAATCAACTTGTTGCCAAAATCGGAGGGCAAATCTCTCCAGCAGGAGGAGATATAGGTGATATTGAAATTAGGTATACATTCAAAGATAAAATGTATCAAGCAAAATCAATTGAATTTAAACCCAATAAATAGCTACAAAAAGACGAACAACTATAAGTTAGTTGTCCGTCTTTTTTATACTCTCTATTTCTTCGCGATGTAAGCACGCGTTAATTCTCCATCAGATGTTGTATCGATTCGTAATGAACCATTTGAATAGCGATCTGCTCGTGTTAAATTCACAATAGCAATCGATTCTTGGACACCCTTCTCTGTTTCAAGTGCAATAGTATCAGAGAAATTACCTAGCAATACAGTGTAAATACGATGTGGATTTGATTTTAACTCTTTTAATATTACACCACCGCGTTTAGCGCGTCCTGTTACATCAACTTCAGCTAAGCTCATGCGTTTTACTGCGCCACGCTGTGTAATAACAATTAAATCTTTATCTATACCTGCTGCAAGTATATTCGCCGCAGCTACATACTCACCCTCTTTTAACACTAATCCTTTAACGCCACCTGTTTTAACACCAGTTGGCGGTAATTCCTCTAATGCGAAACGAACGGTAAAGCTTGTGTTTGCTGTTAATATTACTTCTCCAGACTCACTGATTAACTGTGCGACAATCATTTCGTCGTCACCTTTAATATTCATTGTTTTCATCGCTTTTGAGTAGCGTGATACTAAATAATCTGCAAGTAATGAACGCTTCACCTGGCCATTTTTTGTGGCAGTGAAGATATATTTATTTGGTTGCTCGAACTTTTCAATCCCGATGACAGAAATGATTTCTTCGCTCGTATCTAATGTCACGATGCTTGAAATATGCTGACCAAGGTCTTTCCACCTGATTTCAGGTAACTCGTGAACCGGCTGGTAAATGTAATTGCCGCGATTTGTGAAGAGTAATAAATGATGCTGCGTATTCAGGTTTTGCTCGTATAGCAGATAATCAGACTCTTTCATCGCGAAATCTTTCCCGTTTGAAGCGGAATGTGAACGAAGGCTTGTACGTTTTACGTAACCATCTTTTGTTACGGTTACGACAACTTCTTCACTTGGTACAAGGACATCAAGTGTTACTTTAATTTCCTCGATTTCAGCCTCGATTGATGACAAACGAGGCGCAACAAAGCGTTTACGAATATCAAGTAATTCCGTTTTAATAACTTTGATTAGCTTTTTCTCATCTTGTAAAATCGCCGTAAGCTTCACAACAAGTTCATTTAATTCATTTTGTTCGTTTTGAAGTTCTGTAATGTCGGTATTCGTCAAACGATATAGTTGTAAGCTAACGATTGCTTCAGCTTGAATTTCTGTAAAACCGAATTTCGTTTGGATGTTTGTTTTAGCATCTTTTTTATCCTTCGATTCACGGATTGTTGCGATAACCGCATCAAGGACAGATAAAGCTTTCATTAAACCTTCTACAATATGTAAACGGTCTTCCGCACGTTTTAAATCGAATTGCGAGCGCTTTGTGATGATTGTCTTTTGGTGATCGATATACGCATCAAGTAATAATGGAAGCGTCATCATCGTTGGGCGACGGTTATGGATTGCAATCATATTGAAGTTGTACGAGACTTGCAGGTCAGAAATTTTATATAGGTAATTTAAAATACCTTGTGCAGGTACATCTTTTTTCAACTCAACGACAATGCGAAGCCCGGTACGATCTGATTCGTCGCGGATTTCTGAAATGCCATCTAATCGACGGTCATTTACACGTGTTTCGTCCATTTTTCGAATCATATTTGCTTTATTTACTTCGAACGGAATTTCGGTAATAACGATTTGCTCTTTATTCCCTTTAATTTTTTCGATTTCAGCTCTTGAACGAATAATAATTTTCCCTTTACCCGTTGCATATGCTTTCTTAATACCGTCTAAACCTTGAATAATCCCCCCTGTTGGGAAGTCTGGTCCTTTAATAACGGTCATTAATTCATCGAGTGTACAGTCCTTGTTGTCTAAACGCATTAATACGGCGTCTAGCGCTTCATGTAAATTATGGGGTGGAATATCTGTCGCATAACCAGCAGATATCCCTGTTGCTCCGTTAACAAGTAAATTCGGGAAACGTGACGGTAAGACAGTTGGTTCCATATCTTGATCGTCAAAGTTTGGCACGAATTCCACTGTACCTTTATTAATATCGCGTAATAATTCGCCTGCAATTGCTGAAAGACGTGCTTCCGTATAACGCATCGCGGCTGGTGGATCACCATCAACTGAACCGTTATTCCCGTGCATTTCAACTAGCATATTGCGGCTTTTCCAGTCCTGACTCATACGTACCATAGCCTCGTACACTGACGAGTCACCATGTGGATGGTAGTTACCGATTACATTTCCGACCGTTTTAGCGGATTTACGGAATTGTTTTTCATGCGTATTTCCCTCGTGGAACATCGCGTATAAAATACGGCGCTGTACAGGCTTTAGGCCGTCACGTGTATCAGGCAGTGCACGGTCTTGAATAATATATTTAGAGTAACGGCCGAAGCGGTCACCCATTACTTCTTCTAGTGGTAAATCTTGAAATTTTTCAACAAATGCCATCTTTAATCCTCCTCATGTTGGATGAATTCATTTTCTAAAATACTCGCATCATCTTCCATGCCGAAGTTTACATTTGATTCAATCCATTTACGGCGCGGTTCTACTTTATCGCCCATCAATGTTGTTACCCGACGCTCTGCTCGTGCACCGTCCTCGATTTTAACGCGGATCAATGTACGTGTTTCAGGGTTCATCGTTGTATCCCATAATTGGTCGGCGTTCATCTCACCTAACCCTTTATAGCGTTGTAGCATATAGCCTTTACCGATTTTGCTAATGGCACCTTGTAATTCTACTTCTGTCCAAGCGTACTGCATCACCTCTTTTTTTCCAACACCTTTGGAAACTTTATAAAGTGGTGGTAAGGCGATATATACTTTACCAGCTTCGATAAGTGGACGCATATAACGATAGAAGAATGTTAATAGTAGCACCTGGATGTGTGCGCCGTCTGTATCGGCATCGGTCATGATGACTACTTTATCGTAGGCAGCATCTGCAATTGTAAAGTCTGCTCCTACACCGGCACCGATAGTATGGATAATCGTTGCAATCTCTTCATTTTTCATAATGTCTTGGAGCTTTGCTTTTTCCGTGTTAATTACTTTCCCACGTAGCGGTAGAATGGCTTGGAAGCTACGGTCACGCCCTTGCTTCGCAGATCCACCAGCAGAGTCACCTTCCACTAAGTATAATTCGTTTTTGGCAGCATTTCGTGATTGAGCTGGTGTTAGCTTACCAGATAACAGCGTACTTGCCTTTTTCTTTTTGCCATTACGTGCGTCATCTCTAGCTTTACGTGCAGCCTCGCGTACTTGCTGTGCGCGAATTGCTTTTCGAACAAGCGAAGATGATAGCTCGGCGTTCTCTTCTAGTACATACATCAGTTTTTCGCTGACAACGATATCAACTGAAGAACGCGCTTCACTCGTACCAAGCTTACCTTTTGTTTGGCCCTCGAATTGTAAGATATTCTCAGGAATACGAACGGAAACAATCGCAGCTAAGCCTTCTCGAATGTCCGAACCCTCTAAATTTTTATCTTTTTCTTTAAGGAGGCCGACTTTACGTGCATAATCATTGAAAACACGTGTCATAGCAGCTTTAGCACCGGTTTCATGGGTACCACCGTCACGTGTACGAACATTATTAACAAAAGATAAAATCGTTTCTGAATAGCCATCATTAAATTGGAAGGCAAACTCTACCTCAATTTCCTGTTGTATACCTTCAACATATTTAACTGGGTGAAGGACATCCTTCTCTTCGTTTAAGTATGTAACGAAAGCCTCAATCCCGTTTTCATAATGGAAAATGTCATGATTTCCATCCGGGCGCTCATCAATTAGCTCAATTTTTAAACCTTTAAGTAAAAATGCAGATTCTCTTAATCGCTCTGCTAGCGTATCGTAATTATATTTTGTTACAGAGAAAATTGTTTCATCTGGTAAGAAATGAACGAGTGTCCCGACTTCCTTTGTGTTGCCAAGTACTTCGAGTGTTGTAAAGGGTTTCCCCCCATTTTCAAAACGTTGACGGTGCAGTTTTCCGTCTCGGTGAATTGATACTTCTAAAAATGTCGAAAGTGCATTTACTACAGACGAACCTACACCGTGTAGACCACCAGACGTTTTATAACCACCTTGTCCGAACTTCCCACCTGCGTGTAAAATCGTGAAAATAACTTCAGGAGTGGGCTTGCCCATCTTATGCATACCTGTAGGCATACCGCGCCCAAAATCTCGAACGCTTATACTATTATCCTTGTGAATTTTAACGATGATATGAGCGCCATATCCGGCAAGTGCTTCATCAACCGCATTGTCTACGATCTCATAAACTAAATGATGAAGGCCTCGGCCATCTGTTGACCCTATATACATCCCAGGACGTTTTCTTACGGCTTCTAAGCCTTCTAATACTTGAATGGCGTCGTCATTATATGCGAGCCCAGGCTGATTTTTTGCCAAATTTCTTCCCCTCCAAAAACAAACGAACGTTCGATTATGCTATTTATCGTACTTGTAATAGCCATGCTTTGTCAATATAAGCTACGCTAAACGTAAGTTCTATTGTATCATCTAATTAAGGTGTTTGAAAGTTACCGTTTGAATACATTTTTTACTTTATCCTATAATTTCCTATATGCAAAAGTAAATAACTTCTTTTAAAATCTTATAAAACAATGTAAAATGACTATTACATAGTATTAGTACCAACTATTAACTTTTTTTCAGAGAAAGGGGCTATAACTTGATTAATGCAATCGTAATTATATGTGCATATTTAATCGGCTCTATCCCGTCGGCCTTATGGATTGGCAAAACATTTTATAATACGGACGTTCGCGATCATGGTAGTGGCAACTTAGGTTCTACGAATACATTTCGCGTTTTAGGTAAAAAAGCCGGCGCAATCGTAATGACTATCGACATCTTAAAAGGGACGGCTGCTGTGCTCTTATTAGTTCTTCCAGTATTTAGTGATGTAACAGTTCATGCGTTGCTGTTAGGAATTATCGCAGTGTTTGGCCATATGTTCCCTGTTTTTGCTGGGTTCCGTGGGGGAAAAGCAGTTGCAACTTCGGCTGGTGTTCTATTAGGTTACGCTTGGCCGTTATTTTTACTTTTGGTAGTGGTCTTTTTAGTATCATTAAAGTTAAAGAAAATGGTAAGTTTATCTTCAATCACGGTTGCTGTTGTCGGCTTAATTTATTCAGCCATCTACTTAATTGTGACAGGCGATTATGCGCTGCCAATTTTAGTGCTCGTGTTAGCAATGTTTATTATTTATCGTCACCGTGACAATATTAAACGTATTAAAAATGGTACAGAACCCAAAGTAACGTGGATTTAACTATGTAGCTCTTCCCTAATTGGGAGGGGCTTTCCTTTTCGAAAGGTGGGCTATTTGATGAAGATTATTATTAAGGATGAAGCATTAAAATGGTTTTATGATGAAATGGAGGCTATGCCGG
>JAZLIT010000249.1:0-15958 GCA_045617525.1 Solibacillus sp.
GGATATTTGATTCATCAGTTGAATCGTTGAATACCCCATTGCTTTCATTACGCCAAATTCTTTCTTACGCTTTGTAATCATCGTTTTAATGACTAGATATAGAATCATTACAACAACTAAAACATTAATTGTCAAAACCATCACCATAACAGCAAATATTGCAGCTGTATACATACGTGTTTGGCTTTCTATATTTTCATCGATATCTAATGTATCAGCTATATAACTCCCGTACTGTTCTTGGACCTTCTTGATAAAGTCTTTGTTTGATGTCCCGTCTAAATATACATGAAGTGTAGTACCTTTATAATCAGATTGTAATTGTTGAATACCCTCCATTGTTAATGAAGTTATTTGGCCCAAATTACCAATTGATTGACTGAGGCCAGTTACTAGAAAACTAACTGTTTCAGTCCCATATTCTACTTCAACCGTATCCCCAATTCCTTTATCAATTTGATCTGAAACAACCCAGGATATGGATATTTCATTTTCATACTTTGGCTGACGACCTTCATAGACGGTATTATTTTCTAACTGGTTATAATTATCCGTAACATTCGTATATACGGTTTGCCCATCAATTTTTGTTGTAATAAGATCGAGTATATTCACTTTTCTTACTTGGTCCATTTGTTTAATGTGACTCAAAAGTTCCCTTGTATCTGACTTAACAGATATCATCACATTTGACGGTTCCGCGCCGAATAAGTCAACAAATGCGGTTTTGTCTGAAGCAATGTTGTAATAAAGCACCACTGAAAAAACAGAAGCAAATGTTAAGGCAATAATAATTAAAAGTATCATAATGTTCTGTTTTGCATTTGAAAGCATCGATTTAATAGCAAGTAAGAAATGAAGTCCACCTCTCGTATTCTCTAATGGAAAGTGATTTTTTCTAAAACTATGCGTGTGAATGCCTCCGCGAAGTGCCACAACAGGTTGGATTTTCCGAATACGAAAGGCTGATACTAAAGTTACGATTACAACACATATTGTCACAAAGAAAATACTGATTAAGTTAACAATCATATCAAAGCTTTGAATCCATACCAATCCAGATAAAGTTGAAATAATACCTCCAATCAAAGGCATTAGAGCATATGACAATAGAATCCCTACCACACTCGCACTAAAAGCAATTAAAGTAAACTGCAAAATGATGGATGAAAGTATTTGCCCACTTGTATAGCCAATTGCTTTTAGTGTTCCTATATTCGTCATCCCGTCTTCAATGCTATTTGATACACGGTACTTAATGACAATTAGTGAAACAAGCACGATAATGGTTGCAAAAGCTACTAATATCATAGCTACGATATTAATGGTCAACGTGTTTACACTTTTCACCATTTCAACATCTAATCCCCAAATATATGAAATCATTTCACCTACTGTTGATTGAGGAAACTCCTTAGTAAAATCACTAAGTAACTTTGTAGATTGTGTTTTGTCTTCCATTACTGCAGATATAATCAATCCTTTTGATACATTGTCTAGTTCGTCTGCTAATGCTTGGTAGGAGGTTTCTGGTAACATAAATTTTATAGTTCCAACACTGGTCGTACCCATCATTGTTGTTTCAAAGAACCCTGCAATTCGATAATCATTGCCCTTGTCTTGATGTGTGATGGTAAAGTTTTCACCTAACTTATAACCACCATTTGTTTTAAAACTATAAGGAATATAAATATCATTAGCACTTGAAGTCTTTAGCTTTTCAATCAACTTCAACGCACCGATACTACGCTTATCATCTGCATTAAAAATAGTGGCGCTACTAGCTAATTCACTATTGCCAAAATTAAATTTCGCAATATTCATGATGATAATCTCTTCAGTTTCTGTCTCTGTTACCCCAGAATAGTTCATTATGAATTCTTCATAATTTGAATTATAATTTAAATCATAACTTGCATTATCCATCATAATTATTGCATGAGGGTCTTTTAACTGTTCAACTTTACTATCAAAAAACGCACTTACTTGAGTAATAACCATTAGGCCAATATTCAGAAGTAACGCAGCAACTAAAATAAATATAAATAAAGACGCAGTTGCAGATTTACTTTTTCTAATATTAGCTAGGGCTAGGTTCTTGATTTTCACCTTACCACCCCATTTCTGCAAGGAAAGCCCCTAGCTTTTCATAACGCTCAAAGTTCTCTTTCTCACTATACGCGCCTACTTGCAGGTCACCGCAAATTACACCATCCCGCAAATATAAAATTCGATTTCCGCGTAATGCTGTTTTCATATCATGAGTGACCATGACAATACTTTGCCCGTTCCGATTTTCATTTGTTAAGATATCTAATACACTCTCACTAGATGCAGAGTTTAATGCACCAGTTGGTTCATCGGCAAATAGTATTCTCGGACTGTTAATTAATGCACGAACAATCCCAACTCGTTGAGCCTCACCACCAGAAAGTTGCGTCGGGAATTTAGACCATGCGTTTTCATTGATTCCTACTTGCATTAATATTTCTTTCGCTTTTTTTACGAGTTCACGCTTATTTTTATTTACTAAAAGGCCACTTGCCAATACATTATCGAGTACACTCATATTGTCTAGTAAATAAATTTGCTGAAAGATAAAGCCACAATTGTTTCTTCTAAATATAGCTAGTTGATCGTTAGTTAATTTAGCTAAGTTTTTACCAGCAAAATCGATGTCACCTAAGGTTGGTTTATCCATTCCGCTAATTGCATAAAGTAAAGTGGACTTCCCCGACCCAGAACTGCCCATTATGACTGTAAAATCTCCTTCTATTAAACTGATATCTAGATTTTTTAAAACATGCTGTTGAATTCCACCACTCGAAAAAGTTTTACATAACTTCTCCGTTTTAATAATTGTATTGGTCATGTATTTTAGCACTCTCCCTTTATTAAGCTCATTATTGTATTTTCAGGCTCAAAGAAAAAAGACCGTAATGAAGATTACAGTCTTATCATACAAAATGAATTCTTATTAAATCTTTGTGCAATTCTTAACTAATTATTAATTATTATGCAAGCTTGATTTTCAAGACTACTGTAAAACCATTTTTCCGGATGTAACAGCTAATTTGGCCACACATATTTTCCATGAAGTACTTCGAAATATAGAGACCAAGGCCTGAACCATTCTTGCCTTCGACATTTTTCCCGCGATAATATTTATTAAACAATAGCGGTAATTCTTCTTCACTAATTCCAGATCCAAAGTCTATAATGTGAAGTTCGAGATAACCCTGATCGATTTGTGACTTAATAGCGATTTTTGTGCCCGCATATTTATATGAATTACTGATAATATTGTCTATTACCTGCTGCATACGTAGGGGATCGGTTAAAATAATACATTGTGGAATTTGTTCATATTCAATTTGATTATCGTAATTAACATTTTCAATCATATCAACAAGTATTTCGCTTGATTCTTCGGTTACTGTTAATTTTAACTGTTGCAGTTCTTCTAAAGTGGCGTGAAACATATCTGTGACAAGTAAATTAATCTGCTCTGCTTTCGAATAGATTGTATTCACTTGCTTTATAACCTTTTCATCCTTCGCTTGCATAAGCATTAATTCACTAACTGCCTTGATTGAAGAGACAGGCGTCTTAATATCATGACTTAATGTAGCTACAAGCTCTTTCTTACTACGGTTAGATTCATACTCTCTTTGACGAGCATAGCCTAGTTCTTCACGTAATAAATCAAAACTTTCCGTGAACGCACCAAAGTAATTGCTCTTGTCCATATTTAAAGGTAGATTTAGATTTCCTCTAGCCACATTCACTGCGAAAGTCTCCAGCTGCTGAAATGGTTTCAATAACGTTCTGTAAATATAGGTAATATAAAGAATACTAATAATCATTAATAGACCAAAAATCAAACTTAGCGATGTGACCAGTTCACTTTTCATCTGTTCCACTATTTCTTGTTCATTATTACGGATAATTAGTTTCCCTATAACCTCATTATTTTGCTTCAGATCTATAAATGTGTCCCTATTTTTTATTGAATCGTACATATTATTGAAATGATTGCCTGGTGTTTCATAAATCACGTTTCCGGAGTAATCTATAATGGAAAATGGTTGTAGTATGTCGCGGTTGTGAAACGTTTCATCACTAACTTGTCCCCAATTTCTCTCGACAGTTTTAACCACATCATTTATGGCTACAAGGTCCACTTCTGTAATATTTTTATTGTTAATAATAATTATTGAAAAAGTAATTCCTGCAACAAAAACCACCGAAATCATTACAATTAACAATTTTATTCTCATTGGTTGGAATCCTCTAAAACATACCCTGTTCCCCAAACAGTTTTTATAAATTGCGGGTCCCTTGGATTACGTTCGATTTTCTCACGTAAATGCCGAATATGTACGTTTAGGGTCCCATCCCCCACAAAGGAATCTCCCCACACATTAAGAAACAATTCATCTTTTGTGATGATGCGATTTTTATTTTTCGCCAAATAATGCAGAAGTTTAAATTCCATCGTTTTTAGCTGAATATCAATACCATTTACTCGAATACGATGTAGCTTCGTGTCAATTTGGATGTGACCAAACTCTAAAACTTCATGGTGGTTGCCAGAACGACTGCCATACCTTTTGAGTACTGCTTTTACTTTTGCTAATAAAATACTTAATGTATATGGCTTTTGGATATAATCGTCGCCACCTATGTTAAGCGCAACATCGTCATCACTCGAGCGAGCACTTATAAATAGAATCGGAATCTGTGTTGTTTTACGCAATTTTTTACACAAATCAAACCCCGACTCATGACCGAGATTGATATCTAGTAGAATCAAGGATGGTTCATTTTCTTGCAAAAAACGTTGGCACTCATCCGCACTCGTAACAAATGCTGTTCTGACGTCAAACATATTAAAATATTCACAAGTTGTTTCAGCTAAAGTGATTTCATCATCAACAATTAAACAATCTAATTTCATCGTAAATCTCCTAAGAAAAAGACTTCACTACTTGTCTACAGTATACATTAAATGGAATAATTTTGTGTAAAATTATGGATATGAATATTTGATAAAGAAGAATCAATTCTACTTTCACCTGAATTTGATATTATTGGCCAAACCAGAAACTTTCCTTCACCATTAAAGTAATCAAAGCATCCAAAATTCTAAAACACACCGCAAGCCTCGCTTGTCTTTTTAAATATTTCAAACATAAAAACACCCCTTGAAAATGCCTCTTATAAGCCAATTTCAAAGGGTTCGATTATTATTTAACTCCAGCCAAGCCACAGCCTTATTAATCTAGTCATCCTTTATTTTATATATATAATGCTGCTGTTATAGTTTCTTTCATCCAGTTCTGTAACTGAAATCTTTTTACCTGAAGGGCTCCATCTGATTCCCGCATTTTTGACATTTTCAACAACCTGTATGGACTTACCAGTTGATACATCGTAAAGATATAATCCACTACTACCTACACCGTTGATGACAGAATCTAGTTGATATGCAATCATTTGCTGATTTGGGGACCAGGCTGCACCAGTGACATTAGAACCTTCAGCAATTGTTCTTTGTATAGTTCCATCGGCATCAGCAATTATTAGCCTTTTTTCAGCCCCTGTATCCCCTGTAATTTGTGTAACTAGTATTTGCTTTCCATCAGGCGAGACTGTTATTCCATAAGCATTTTCCAATTGAAGATTCTTTTTTTCTTTGGTCAACAGATCCAGCATATATAGCTGAAAAGTTGATTCTGTAGTTATATAATAGATTTTCCCCTGCATTTTATGAATGGTTAACAATTGTTCCTCCTGAAGCTCGGCAATTTGAGTTAGATTACCTCTCGTGTCAATCATATATGCACCACCGCTATAGGAAGCACCGATTACATTTTGTTCGTCAGTCCACTCAGCTGTATATGCGCTACTAATAATGTCCTCCTTCACGGAAGATGGCTCCCCGTCCTCTAAACTCATTAGATAATAGGCTACATCCCCAATAGAATATTCATAATACAATAGGTTGTTTTTATCTGGTGACAAAATCGCCCCGCCGAGAAACATATTTTTTGGCGCTTTTATCGTTTTAAATTCTTTAGTGCCCAAATTGTACTCATATATACTTCTAGGGTAAAACTCAGCATTTTCTAAAAGACTCATTTTTACAAGTTCTTGATTTTCTTTTGCAAGGACAACAGAGTGCTCATCGATCCAATCCGTAATTTCCATACCCTCGTATGTTTCGATTTTTTCAATGGAAATAAAGTCTAAATCGGTATCGGTGCCTTCGTTTTCATTATCAGTAATACCCTCACTTGGCTCTTCAATCTCTGTAGGCTTTTCTTCCTGTTGTATACTGCAAGCAGAAAGAATCAATAACACTAATAAGAGGATAGCCATTTTTACAAATTCCAACTTTTTTATTCAAATCATCTCCTCACCTGTTATCTTATGTAAAAAGTATCTAATATCATATCTCCTAATTATTTCCATTTCACTTTTCCCATTTTGATGAATGATTTAAGGCCAAAATAATCTAATATTATTTGGCCTTCACACATTAATCAGGCAATGACAAGTGCATCTCTTTGTCGTTTTTCGTTAGTAGGTTACCATCTATATAAAAAGGAAAATAGAAAACGATGAAATTTTTTTTGACACTCAAAAATGTCCTGACCATTGAGGGAGGTATTTCCATAACACAGGATGTCTATATGGTTTTAGTAATCTACTTTTTTAAAATAATTATAGACTTTTTTTAGCTTTTTCGTTTGATTTCCCTTTTGGCTTTCCATATTCCCAAATTCAAAGAACTTTACTTTCTTAATTCCCACAAAATTAAATAAGGCCCTTTTCATTAAAATTTTATGTGCATTGTTCAACCAGAAAAGTGGATAGAGAGGTGGTCCCTTCATGGTAGACACACATACAACAGATTTCCCTTTCAAAAGTCCCTCTGGGAAAAGTCCCTTCTTATCTTTATAGGCAAAATTAGAAGCAAATAATTGATCAATATATCCCATAAGCATCGCTGGAGGTCTTCCCCACCAAATCGGATATATTAATACTATCTTATGTGCCCAGGTAATTTGATTTCTGTATTTTTGAATACTAGAATCAGTATGCATATCACGTCTTCGTTTTTGCTCATTAAATACTAAAACTGGATTAAAGTTCTCCTCATATAAATCTAATACTTGTAAATCCTTTATATTCGTGTTCTCATTACTACCTTTAATTACTTTTTGTAAAAATGCATAATTTAAGCTTTGATGATTAGGATAGGAATAAATTATTAACAAATTCATAGCTCACCTCTTTGTTATCATTTGATAATCAAATGATACCACTCATCACTTTACTTATCAATTGATAATTGTAATTTGATAAGTATTTTGTTATCTTGACTATGAGAGGTGAGAAAAATGGACAAAAAAACTCTTTTTTATAATTTCGTGTCATTCACAACTTCTGTTCATAGTGTTACACACGAATTAACTAAAAATGCGAAATCAGATTCGATTTCGCAAGTTCAATATAACATTCTTGAATATATAGCTGTTAATCAACCTGTTACTCCGAGCGATATTAATGATTGTCAGGATATGGCTATGCCGAACACGAGTCGTGAGCTTAGAAAGTTAAGTGAAAAAAATTTAATTGAAAAGATAAATCATACTCAAGATCGTCGAAAACAAACTATTCGTCTCTCGAAAGATGGAGAAGCTATGATGAACGAATCCTTTTCGACAATTGAATCAAGTTTTCTTAAGCGAATTGAAAGTGCATCAGATGCAGATTTAGAGGATATTGATCGAGCTATAGATATCCTTCAGAAAAAATTATTTTATCAATAGACCTAAAGTAAAAGATAAGGGCTCCCTCAGTTGAAAATTAATCGTTCAAGACTAATAAATTTTCAATTAAGGAAGCCCACATATTTAGTATTCTTTTATGATAAATAGCACCTATAAAGCCTTAATGCTCAAGGATAGAAATAATAAACCTTACTGTATGGTTATTGCAGAAAGTATTTGTTGGGTCGTATTGCTTTTTCACTTTTGTAAATCGTGTTAAATTTTGCCCATAGGCATGTGTAGTTGCATCAGCCATTGGATTAAAACGCATTCAAATAAGAAGCTTTTTTGTAAAATACTCGGTGCTGGTGGTGCATCGACACGCCGCCCCACGAATCGCCCATAATAAATCTGTTCCAGAAGCCGTCCCAAGAGGCACTGCTAAACTAGAACCTCATAAAGTACTTAGGCGAAGTTCATAAAAATACTGCACAATTGGATGCTTTAATTTCATCTTCTCAGTCATGTTTAAAATTCGCTTTTTCCCAACCCTTCTGTCCACCAAAGCTAGAATATTTAATAAAATATCATTACTCTCTAAGCTTTCGTCAATCGAAGTAGTTAAAAATTTATTTGCTACAACGATAAAATTAGATTTACTTAATAATGACTGCGCTAATAAAAGCTGCTTTGCATATTCTGATAATTTTCTACCCCTTGCAATTACTTTTAGACGATCCTCTGGGACTACCCCCTTTGTTTCTTTTCTTACCGCTTCAATTTCTTCACTGTTGATAGGAATTTGGATATCTGAATCATTCTTAATTTCCAACTCAGTCTGATACCATCTAATTAAAGTGGTTTTATCATTCATATTGAGTACATTCTTTTTATCTACTGCAATATAACAACTTCCTGCTTTATCAGGTAAATAACGGTAGCTTGTTGCACGGTATTCAACCCTTCCATGCAGTGCAGGACAGAGAAAACTCTCCAAGTTTTGCTTCAATTTACTCCAGCTCATATAATTCTCCTTATTTTCTATATTTGATATATTTACTTGAGGGTAGTTTTTTCCATAATACAATAACTAACACATCGGGTCATACTAAAAACAAGGTATAAGTTACACCATGGTACTACTAGTCCTTTATAGCAATTGCTATATGTATAATTCTATCTTTTCCTCAACTACCTATTCTATATCACAATAATAACTTTTAGCCAATCCAGTATTAAATTTATCTATAAGAGTGTAAGTTCGATTTTCTTCCTCTAAACAAAATAAAAGACGCTTTCAACTATTTTAATTGATAAACGTCTTTCCGCAATTGCTTTTAAAAAGTGTCCAGTCCGTAAGATTTTTTCAATTAAGTAATGCTATTTTGGACGGCCTTGAGAAAAATGTCCACAATATCACTATATGCATTCGGGAATACATAAAACTCTGTCAAATTAAACGATTAAGAGCCAATTTTAGATCCTGTTTTTCTCCTATCCCTCTAAAACCTCTAAATGGATCTCCTAAATTATTTATTCGTTGGATAACATTTGTCATAGTAAAAATATCTGGTCTTAGTTGTTCATTAACCTCATCCCAGTATAATGGGGTCGCTATTAACCCCTTTTCATTTCCCCGCGCTGAATATGGTGCAACGATTGTTTTACCTTCTTTATGTTGAACATAATCCAAATATAATTTATTATTTCTATTTTTCTTTAGCCGTTCAATTGTAAACCATTGAGGATATTGCTGAACTAGAAATTTACACACAAATTCAGTAAAAACACCCGTTTCTTCATATGAAAATGTATTATCAGGTAATGGAATATAAATTTGCATACCTTTTCCACCCGATGTTTTGACGAATGATTTAAGGCCAAAATGATCTAATATTACTTTCAGCTTTAAAGCAGCAGTCACCGCTAATTGGAATTCATCTACAGAAGGTGGATCTAAGTCAAAAACAATTTCAGTCGGTTTTTCAAGATGAAATGGTTGAAATGGAATATGAAATTCTATAGCCAATTGATTTCCTAGCCACAAAAGAGTTTCAAGGTTATTACAGACTGCAAAGTTGGTATCATCTACATTATGGGTGGTAACAAAACTCGGGATATTTTTTTGATAGTTTTTTTGATAAAATCCTTCTCCTGGTACACCATGGGGATATCGAATAACAGTTAAAAGACGGTCGTGTAAAAAAGGCATCATATAGGGAGCTACCTTTTGTAAATACAGCAAATAATCATCTTTAGTGATCTCACTAGCGGGAAATACTTTTTTATCTATATGCGTGACTGTGACACTTTCTGGTATTGGATTTAATTGTCGTTGCATTTGTTGCCAATTACATTCCGCATGATTTCCATCAAGTTTAAACGAATGAAATCTTGGTTCCCTTAGCTTTGCTCCATCAAAATCAATACAGGCAACCGTTACGCATATTGAAACAGGGATTTCCCATACTTCTTTATTTAGTAATGTGCCATACTCTTCAAAAAGAGTAAGTAACATTTGATTCTCTTCATTATTTAACCCATGTTTAAACGTCACTACCTCTATAAGCGTGTTATTTTTATAAATTCCTGCTTTAAAAAAACCATTTGATCTATCCAATGTCATTAAAATAACATCTATATACCTCCAATTTTTAATCTTTAACCAGTTTTTTGACCTTGTATCTCCTATCCACTTACTTTTACTTATCTTAGCAATAACACCCTCGCCATTATAAGTTTTTATTTTTTGCCATAGGATTGTACAATCTTCAAAAACATCTATAGCTTGTATGCGTTTAGGGTCTTTCTGATCCACACTAGTAGGAAGGCTAAGGGTTTCAAATAGTTTCGTTAGTAACTGTTTTCTAGTAGTTAATTGGCTATTTGTTTTTGATTTCCCTTCAAATTGCAAAATGTCAAAAACAATGTAATTGCACGGGAAAGTTTTAGCAGTTGATTCTATTTTTTGGGAATCCCGCATTCTTCCGCGCATTTGTACAATTGAAAAATCACTTTGAAAATTGTTTGTGAGAAACACTAATTCTCCGTCAAACATTAGTGGTAAATAGGGTTTTATGTCATTGTAAATAGTCTCACAAAAGAGAATGATTTCAGGAAACATTTGGGTAAGTATATTATTGTTTCGACTTTTCAATATAGGTATTTTCTCTTCTTTTTCCCAAGTTAAAATACAGCGAAAACCATCAAACTTTGTCTCGTATAACCATCCATCCCCCACTGGTATTTCAGTTGAATCTGTTAATAACATTGGTTTCATTTCACAGCCAACTTTCATTTTTTATAATATCTTTTGTTTATTTTGCCATGACAATACATAAAAAAGTTTTGATAACACCATAGTAAGAAAAATGAGGTGATAAAATGCATACTGTTTGGAAAGGAAGTATTAGTTTCGGTTTGGTAAACATCCCTATAAAGCTTCACGCCGCTACTGAAAATAAGGATGTTAAACTAAGACAACTTCATAAAGAATGTCATACACCGATTAGCTATAAAAAAGTATGTGAAGGTTGTCAAAAAGAAGTGATAGAGGAAGACATCGTCAAGGCATATGAGTATACAAAAAATAAATTTGTGGTATTAGATGAGGGAGACTTAGAAAACTTACGTAAAGAAGCGGAAGATAAGGCCGTTGAAATTATTGATTTTGTGAAATTAGAAGAAATCGATCCAATTTATTTTGAAAAGACGTACTATTTATCACCTGATGCTACCGGTGCGAAAGCATATGTATTACTACGTAAAACTTTAGAAGAATCCGGTAAGATTGGTGTTGCTAAAATACAGATCAGGTCAAAAGAACAATTAGCTGTTGTCCGTGTATATAAAAATACTTTGGTAATGGAAATCATTCATTTTCCTGACGAAGTGAGAAGTATTAATGACGTTCCAAATATCCCGAGTATTGAAACTGTTGTAGAAAAGGAACTTAAAACCGCTCTAATGTTAGTAGACCAATTAACTACTGAGTTTGACCCAACAAAATACACAGACGATTATCGTACTGCTCTTATGGAATTAATCGAGGCTAAAAAAGCAGAAAGTACCGTAACAGCAAACGATAAGCGACCGCTTCCTGACAATGTCACCGACCTCATGTCTGCTCTTCAAGCATCACTAGAGAAAACAAAAAAACCACCTGCAAGAAAGCGCGCAACCAGAACAAAGAAAAATGCTTAGTTATGGAAATAACCTTCCTTCGAATTACTTCGAAGGAAGGTTATTATTTTGATTATAAAATCATCTACTACGGCTTCAATATAAATTTAATGCTTTGGTCTTCATGATCGTGGAACATACGGTATGCCTCACTTGCTTCTGATAATGGCATTTTATGCGTAATAATTTCTGTTGGATCAATCTTCCCTTGAGCAACCATCTCATAAAGCATTTTACTATAATGAATAGCTGGTGCTTGCCCCATTTTTAATGTTACATTTCGCTCAAACATATTGCCAAGCGGGAACATATTGTACAAGGAGCCATATACCCCTGTCAGTTGAATTGTCCCAAATTTTCTTACAGCCTTTATTGCAACTTGAATAGCACTTAATGTACCACCTTGCAGCTTTAACTTTTGCTCTATTTTTTCATACAATTTCATTTTTCCATCCATGCCTACACAATCAATGACAACGTCCGCACCACCTTGAGTAATCTCATGTAGATGGTTCCCAATATCATCAAAGTCATTAAAGTTAAATATTTCTACTTTATTTGTTTGTTTCGCATGCTCTAGACGGTAAGAAAGCGGATCTACAACAATAACACGGCTTGCCCCTTTCATCCATGCGAATTTCTGCACCATTAATCCAATTGGCCCTGAGCCTAGCACGATGACCTTATCACCCTTTTTGACACCTGCATGTTCCACACTCCAATATGCTGTTGGCAATACATCCGAAATGAATAGCAGTGCCTCATCCTCTAATTCACAAGACTCCGGTACCTTAAACGGTATAAAATTTCCGTAAGGTACACGCAAGTATTCAGCCTGTCCACCTGGGTAATTACCGTAACGATGCGTATAGCCAAAATAAGCACCTGAATCAAGATCCGGATTATTATTGGAATCGTCACACTGGCTTTCCATTTCATTCTGACAGTAAAAACACTCTCCACAAGAAACATTAAAAGGAATAATTACGCGATCCCCTTTTTTAACTTTTGTCACCTCAGGGCCAACCTCTTCTACTATCCCCATCGGTTCATGTCCAATAACAAAATCTTCTTTTGTAGGGATTGCCCCACTGTAAATATGGAGATCTGAACCGCAAATAGCAGTTGATGTAATACGTACAATAATATCATCTGGCTTTTCAATCTTTGCATCTGGAACTTCTTTTACTTTCACATCTTTTGCACCTTGATACGTTACTGCTTTCAAATCGATTCCTCCTGTTAAATAAAGAATAAACAATCTACTTCAGTGTAGAGTCATTTATTTATTATTTACCTTCAACAGGAGAAATTAAACTTCTAACTAAAAATGCACTAAAACCCTAAGGAATTAGTGCTCTTTTTTAAATTTTTTTGGGAAGTAACTTCAAAAATCATACCCTTTTGGAGTATTAGTATTACTATACCTGCACACTAGAGGTGAATTGCAGTGATATTTTTTGCACCAGCACCCTCTGTGGACGGGTATAGCAACAAAGATTTGTTCATGTTTTTTGTCCCTACCTTCTTTCCTATTATGAATATAATAACGAGGAAAGGAGGGATTTCCATGGGATACTCAGGATATGATAATAGTTACGGCGGCGACTACAACAATTATAACAATAACGCTGGTTCATCATTTGTTCTAATCGTTGTTCTATTCATTCTTTTAATTATTGTCGGCGCTTCTTTCATGTATTAACTAAAACAAATGTGCTGACTATGATAGTCAAATCTCCCTTGATTTTTAAGGATCACTTTTCCCCGAGTGGTCCTTTTTATCGTTTCTTTCCTCATCTACATATTTTTTTTGATTATTATTCGTTACCGTAGGACAATAAGGGCTTGTAAACTTAGAACCAGAAAAAAGCACAATTCTAGTAGTAGAATTGTGCGCGTTAACGGAATAATAATACTTATAAATCAGAAATCATTCCGCCATCTACTACAAATTGACTTCCTGTAGAATAACTAGAATCATCAGATGCAAGATATACAACTAAATTAGATATCTCTTCTACTTCTGCTCTTCTTCTTAGTGGAATATCTTGTTCAAGTTGCTTAAGATATTCTTCAACATCTGGTTGGTCAGCCATAGGTGTTTTGACAATTCCGGGATGTACAGAATTTACACGGATATTATATTGTCCAAGCTCAGTAGCAGCACCTTTAGTCATACCAGTTACAGCATGTTTAGAAGCACTATAAGCTATAGCTGTCGGCGCACTTACCAAACCATCTACAGATGAAATGTTAACAATAGAACCTACACCAGCTTTTTTCATAGAAGGAAGTACTTTTTGCATTCCTAAAAATACGCCAAGCTCGTCTACTCTAAATGTTAATTCGAAGTCTTTTACAGTTAGTTCTTCTAGTGTTTTGAAGATACCAATACCTGCGTTGTTTACTAAAACGTTGATAGGACCAAATGCTTCTTCTGTTTTTGCTACAACTTCTATCCAGTTCTCTTCATTAGCAACATCTAATTTAAGAGCGATTGTGTTCTGTCCTAATTCATCGGCTAGTTTTTGTGCACCTTCAAAGTTAAGGTCTGTAATCGCTACTTTTGCGCCTTCTTCCAAGAATTTACGTACATGCATAGCCCCCATGCCTTGTGCTGCCCCTGTAATAATTGCGATTTTGCCATCTAATTTACCCATCATATATTCCTCCAATGTCAAATGAAAATTAAAGAATTACAAGTTTCTATCACAACTAGTATTTGTCTGAGGAGTATTTTTATCCACTGGGTTTTGGAACTAATTTATGGAACCGATTCACAATGCGGTAAGTAAGTATGATTAAATTCAGGAAAGCCCTTTTCATTCCATCTAATGTATCATCAATAAACTCGTATAATAGTGCTTCAATCGAATCATAATGATTATAAAGAGTACTTCCTGCAACTAGCCTCTTTTACCGGTAAAGATACTTGAACAAGAATAAATGTATAACAAAAGGTGGTTTTATTATGAAAGGTTGGCAATTTAATAATACGAATGAACCGTTAGAGCTAGTAGAAAAACAAGATCCAAAAGCAACACCTGGTACAGTCATTATCAATGTTAAAGCATCAGGTTTATGTCATTCAGATGTTGCAACTTTACGTGATCCAGGTTGGCTAAAAATATTAGCAAAAGTACCAATCGTATTAGGTCATGAAATTGCAGGTGTTATTTCTGAAGTAGGCGAAGGCGTTACAGATTATAAAGTAGGCGATAAAGTTGGTGTTTGTCCAGTTGGTAAAGATGGATTAGGACCTGGTAATGGTCGTGATGGCGGTTATTCAAATAAAGTTCTAGTCCCAGCATGCGATTTAGTGAAAATGCCTGAAGGTGTTACATTTGCACAAGCAGCAGCTGGGACAGATGCTGGGATGACTTCTTACCATGCAATGTTCAACAAAGGTGGCGCTAAACCAGGTATGAAAGTTGGCGTTATCGGAGTAGGTGGTCTTGGCCAAATGGCTACTCGTGCTGCAGTTGTAAAAGGCTGTGAAGTATATGCAGTAGATACAAATCCAGCAGCTCGTGAATTAGCAAAAGAAATCGGCGTTAAAGGTGTATTTGAAAATGTTTCTGATTTAGCACAAGTAGCACCTGAATTAATCGTTGACTATGCTGGTTTTGGCACAACAACAGCTGATGCGATTGATGCAGTTGCAGTTGGTGGTACTGTAGTATTAGTTGGTATGGGGAAACTAGAAACAACAATCAATACAACAAACTTAATTTTAAAATCTGTTCAATTAAAAGGCTCTGTAGGAGGTACCGTTGAGGACGTAGCTGCAGTTTATGAGCTAATGGCTGATCGTCACTTAGATCCAGTTATTTCTGAAATTACATTTGACGAAATCCCAGAAGGTTTAGCACGTCTAGAGCGCCATGAGGTTACAGGTCGTTTAGTTGCGAATTTAGAAAAGTAATCCAATTATCATTTTTAAAGAAAGTCTTTCGAATATTATCGTTCGAAAAACTTTCTTTTGGTTATTT
>JAZLIT010000250.1:0-25018 GCA_045617525.1 Solibacillus sp.
AGCAAATTTATTTGCGACGAGTAATCGCAGGAGCACCGTGCGGAAAATCCACTAATTTTCTGCCTCCGTAAAGGCAGGGAATTAGTTAGTTGGAGCCGTGCCCCCAGAAAAGCATCGGGCCCACGGAGCTCTAATCAACGCCTTTCGTAAGAAAGGGTGTACTGAAATTAATGACTAATTTCAGGTACACCCCAACATTTGACGTAGAACCATTTTTATTTGACTTTGACGTTACGTTATACGCTATCTTGTATATATGGAGGTGAAATGATGCTTGTAAAAGAGGTTGCTCAATTGACAGGTGTATCAGTAAGAACATTACATTATTATGATGAAGTTGGATTATTGAATCCAGAGAAAGATGATTTTACTGGTTATCGCTATTATTCAGATGAAGACTTAGAATTATTGCAACAGATTTTGTTTTATAGGGAATTACAGTATTCTCTTAGGGAAATTAAATTAATTCTTGAGGATTCGAATTTTAATATACTTGAGAGTTTAAGGAAACAAAGACAACTGATGCAAGAAAAACGTAAGAAATTGAATCGAGTTATAGAGCTAATTGATACGATGATTGATCATAAGGAGGAAAATAAAATGATGAAGAATGAAGATAAATTTAATGTTTTTAAGGAACAATTGATTGCTGATAGTGAGGATAAGTATGGCCAAGAAGCTCGTACAAAGCATGGAGAGGATTCGGTACTTGCTACTTATGGAAAACTTAGAGACATGACAGAGGAGCAGTATGAGGCTGTTATATCACTCGAAAAGCAGCTTTTTGCACGATTAGCTGAAGCGATGAATGAGGAACAAGTAGAGCGTCAGCTAAAGCTTGAAATTGCAGAATTGCATAAACGTTGGTTGGCTTTTTATTGGCCAAAGTATACAAAACAAGCACATGCCGGCTTAGCGCAATTATATTTGATAGATGAACGATTTACACACTATTATGATGCATTGGTTCAGGATGGTGCAACTGAATTATTAGTAAGCTGTATTGAAGAGTACACAACGAACTAAGCGCCTTTTGAACAAGAGTTAGTGATACTTCAAGCGCATTAGGAGGCAATCCTTCATACTTGTATTGATCATGCTAACTTGTAACCATTGCAATAAATAAAAAAAGCTCACAACAGTAGAAATTGTTGTGAGTTTTTTTGGTGCTTAAAATAAAAGGCTAATAAATAATGCAATGGCTAATAGGAAGCCAAAGAAAGTATTTGTTTGTGCAGTAAATTTCATTGCGGGCATCACTTCGAGTGGTTGTTCTTTAGCTCGGAATAATTTCAAGGCATCAATTGGCTTTTTGATGCTTAAAAATACGATTAGCGTGAGTACCGTTAAACTGTTGAAAAGGATTAGGCCAATAATCCATGCATATGAAATGATGAAGAAGGCTGCAAGGATTGTGATGGCATTGTGACGTCCAACTAGGATAGCCATTGTTTTACGGCCGCCCTCTGTATCACCAACGATATCACGAATATTATTTGAAAGCATGATAGCACCAACTAATATCATTGAAGGAACACTGATTAAAACGGCATCCCATGAAACGGTACCGCTTTGGATAAAGAATGCAATTAAGACAATCCCCATACCCATTACAGCACCAGATACCAGTTCGCCAAATGGAGAATAGGCGATTGGGTAAGGACCACCTGTATAGAGGAAGCCAATTAGCATACATAGTAAACCTACTGCCACTAACCACCATGAAGAAGCTGCGCATATGTAAATGCCAAGAACCATTGCAAGTGCATAAAAGCTTAGGGCGATGATCATAATTGTACGTGGTGCTACGCCATGACGTACAATCGTACCGCCGATTCCTACCGAGTTTTCGTTGTCGAGGCCTCGTTTGAAATCGTAGTATTCATTAAACATATTTGTAGCTGCTTGAATTAGGATACTTGCAATAAGCATTGCTATAAATAATAGGATGTTGATGTTATAGTCCCCGATTGCTGCGATTGCAGTTCCGAGTAATACAGGCACGAATGAAGCGGTTAATGTATGTGGGCGTGTTAAATGCCACCAAACTTTAAAACCACTCTCTGCCTCGATGACTTTGGCCATAATAATTCTCTCCTCAAAAAACAATATCTATCATATTTTATATGAATCAGAAGAAAAAGGGTAGGGTGACGTTCGAATAAGCACTATAAAACGTCAAAAAGTGATATGATAAGATGGATATTGAATTTTATGTACGATAGGTAATGAGATTCGAAGAGGGTAGGGTAGTAAGGATTTACAGACTGCTCCCTTGTTACGAATAAGGTTGCTTTTGACGGAGGGAATTTACATGCATCAGAAGTGGTACAACGCCATTGAACTAGAGGTGGGCACTTTTAACGCGAAATTAAATTATTATATGGAAACAATAGAAGTAAGTCGTTTATCGGCGTTAGCATACTTTGCAGCGGGCGAGAAAACGTATAAAGGAAAGCGCTTTTATTGGCAAAATCGAGAAAAGACGTTTACGCTTGTTGGCCTTGGCCATGCGTATAAAATACAAAATGATATGCAACAGGATCGTTTCGATATAGTCGAGCAAGAATGGCTACAGCTAACGAAAAATATTGCATTAGAAGGACAAGAAGTGCAACCGCTTTTATTTGGTGGCTTTACATTTGATCCTGAAAATGAAGTGACAGGGGAATGGGCTGGCTTTCCGCAAAGTTATTTTACGGTCGCTACACATCAGCTAGTACTTCGCGATGATAAGGCGTATGTGTCGATTAACTTAATTACTGAGGATGCGCATAGTGAAGTGGTGTTTGAGCAGTTGCGTAAAGAGCGTGATGCATTAATTCATGCGGCACAAGTGAAGGAAGTTAAGACCTATCATAAGCCGGAGATGATTGGCTTTAGTGAGCCGCATAAAGAGGCTTATTTGAAATCAATTGATCAGGTAACGTCACTTATTAAGCGAGATGAGGCGAAGAAGGTAGTCATTGCACGTTCACTTGCATTGCAGTTTGATGAAGAGATATCGTCGCCACAAATCTTATCTCATGTTGCGCATGAGCAGCCTGAGAGTTATTTGTTTGGACTCGAACGTGAGGACATGCTGTTTTACGGAGCATCGCCAGAGCGTTTAGTGAAGGTTGAGAAGGGGCATGCGTTCTCTTCCTGTGTGGCCGGATCGATTAAGCGCGGAGCTACGGCTGAAGCTGACGAAGTGTTAGGCCAAAGTCTATTGAATGATACGAAAAATCGTGGCGAGCATGAGTATGTTGTGGAAATGATATCGAAAATTTTTGAGAGAAATTGTAGTGAGTTTAAGGTGCCAAATGGACCGAAGCTGTTGAAGATTCGTGATATTCAGCATTTATATACGCCAGTTGAGGGTACGTTACATGCAGAAGCAACGATTTTACAATTGGTGAAGCATTTACATCCGACGCCAGCGCTTGGTGGAGTTCCACGTAAAGAGGCGATGGAAGTAATTCGTAAGTATGAGCCGATGAATCGCGGACTATATGCTGCGCCGATTGGCTGGTTGGATGCAGATGGGAATGGTGAGTTTGCAGTGGCCATTCGTTCAGCAGCATTAGTGAAGCAAAAGGCGTATTTATATGCAGGTGGAGGAATTGTTGCAGATTCTGAGCCGCAATCAGAGTATGAGGAAACATTAGTGAAATTCAGACCAATGCTACGTGCCTTAGGAGGACAGTTGGATGAGTAATCGTGAAACGTTGACTAATTATGTATATACGCTCGTGAATGGGCTAATTCAAGCAGGTGTCCAGGATATTGTCGTGAGTCCAGGTTCACGTTCGACGCCTCTTGCCTATGCCTTTGCATCGAAATCACAAGAGCTTTCCTTGTATCGTCAGGTAGATGAGCGTTCTGCTGGCTTTTTTGCATTAGGAATTGCGAAAGCGAAGGGGCGACCTGTTGTATTGCTATGTACTTCAGGAACGGCGGCAGCGAATTATTTTCCTGCTATTGTAGAGGCAAAGTATGCGCGTGTACCATTGATCGTCATTACTGCAGATCGTCCACATGAACTGCGTGAAGTGGGAGCGCCACAAACGATTAATCAAGTACATATATACGGTGAGAATGTGAAATGGTCAGCTGAATTCCCGATTCCGGATGATGCACCACAAACATTGCCATATATTGAGCGACATATTGCAAGAGCAGCTGCGATTACGATGGCTTCACCAATGGGACCAGTACATTTGAATGTGCCATTTAGAGAACCATTGTTAATTGATTTTAATGAAGAAGCTGGGGCATCAAAGGGTTATGTGCAAAGTTTTATGAATCCGCTTGCACCAAGTTTTGCTGCAATGAGACAGCTTGAGGAAATTGTAGCTTCTGCAGAAAAAGGTCTACTTGTTGTCGGTGAATTAGCGAATGGAATAGACAAGGTAGTACTTTGGACGTTTATTCGTGCATTGAAATGGCCAGTATTAGTGGAGAGTTTATCTAATTTACGCACGAATATTCCAGAAGATTGTATGCCGTATATTGTATCAACGTATGATGCGATTCTAAAGCATGATGCATTTAAGCACACTGTAAAGATGGATACGCTAATACGTTTTGGTACGCAGCCTGTTTCAAAATTTTTAATGCAATTTATAGCGGCAAGTGAGCCTAGTGTTTATGTAGTGGTTGATGAGGATCCGATGTTTAGAGATTCGATTAGTAAGGCAACACATTTTATTCATGCCAATGTGGGACAATGGTTAGCAAATTTACAAATCGAAACACGCGAGCAAGGGGATTATTTAGAACTGTGGCAAAAAGCAGAGACAATCGCAACAGCGCGAGTTGAGGCATATCCATCATGGTCAACTGACGAAGGTGCGCAAGTTGCAGCAATGCTTGATGCAATTCCTGCAGGATCTGATTTATTCGTAAGCAGCAGTATGCCAGTGCGTGATATTGATACGTTCTTAACGAAAACAGGCAAGGATATACGTATACTAGCAAATCGCGGTACAAATGGAATTGATGGAGTTGTATCGACAGCTTTAGGCTATAGTGCGGCGAACCCGCAGCGTCCCATGTATTTATTAATTGGCGATTTAGCCCTTCTTCATGATAGCAATGCATTTATTGCGACGCGCTATCAAAAGTGCCAACTTCATGTTATTGTGATGAACAATGATGGCGGTGGGATTTTCTCTTATTTACCACAGGCGAAAGTGACCGAGCATTACGAAGAATTATTCGGCACACCAACTGCAATTACGTTTGAGCAGCTTGCAGGCTTATATGAAATCGAATATTCAGCAGTGCAGGATCGTACCCAATTGAATGAAGCAATGGGGCTTAATAAACAGCTTCAGCTAATAGAAGTATTCACAGATCGCACAGAAAATACAGCGGCACATCGCAAGCTTTGGCATCAAATTTCGGAGGATTTAACAGCATGGCTACAATCGAATTAAATGGTGTAACTGTTCATTATGAAATGTGGAATGAAACCGCAGAGACAACGCTTGTCCTACTGCATGGTTTTACAGGTTCAACGAAGACATGGCATGAACTCGTTCCATTATTACCGAATGACATTCGCCTAATTGCTTTTGATTGCATAGGTCATGGTGTGACGGATGCGCCGCTAGAGGTTGCAAATTACACAATGAGCGCTCAAATTTCACTTTTAAAAGGTGCATTTGAAGCGCTTGAAATTGAGAGGTGCCATTTACTTGGCTACTCAATGGGTGGACGTGTTGCACTGAGCTTTGCGGTGCAATATCCTGAATACGTAACTTCACTTATTTTAGAAAGTGCATCACCAGGATTAAGGGATGCAGTAATGCGCGCAGAGCGTCGTGCATCCGATGCACAGCTCGCGGCAAGAATTGAGCGCGATGGTGTTAAAGCTTTCACGTTGTTATGGGAGAGCATTCCACTATTCGAAACGCAAAAACGTCTTGATGAAGTGAAGCAGGCAAATATTCGTGAAGAGCGTTTAAACCAACGAGCAATCGGTTTAGCGAATAGTCTTCGCGGTATGGGAACTGGTGATATGCCGAGTGTTTGGCATAAGCTATCCCATTTATCGATGCCTGTTATATTAATTACAGGCGAGCTTGATTCAAAATTTATTGCGATTGCAAAAAGAATGCTTACGCAAATTCCACAAGCACAACATGTCATAATTAATGAAGTTGGGCACGCAATTCATGTGGAAAATCCAGAGAAGTTTGCTACAATAGTAAAGGAAACGATTTCATATACATTTTAGGGGGATTTACAAATGACACGTCAATGGACTTCATTACATACTTACGAAGACATTAAGTATGAATTTCACAACGGAATCGCAAAAATTACGATTAACCGTCCAGAAGTACGCAATGCATTCCGACCAAAAACAACAGCGGAATTAATCGATGCATTTTCTCGCGCACGCGACGATTCAAACATCGGTGTAATTATTTTAACAGGTGAAGGAAAAGACGCATTCTGCTCAGGCGGCGACCAAAAAGTTCGCGGTCATGGTGGATATGTTGGGGACGACGAAATTCCTCGCTTAAACGTATTAGACTTACAACGTCTAATCCGTGTAATTCCTAAGCCAGTAGTAGCAATGGTTGCAGGTTATGCAATCGGTGGCGGACACGTGTTACACGTTGTTTGTGACTTAACAATTGCTGCTGACAACGCAAAATTCGGCCAAACTGGACCAAAAGTTGGTTCATTCGATGCTGGTTACGGTTCTGGTTACCTTGCGCGTATTGTTGGACATAAAAAGGCACGTGAAATTTGGTACCTTTGCCGTCAATACGATGCACAAGCTGCACTTGATATGGGCTTAGTAAATACAGTTGTTCCTTACGAGCAATTAGAAGACGAAACAGTTCAATGGTGTAATGAAATGCTTGGAATGTCGCCAACTGCTCTACGTTTCCTAAAAGCTGCAATGAACGCAGATACAGACGGACTAGCTGGCTTACAACAATTAGCTGGTGACGCGACACTTCTTTACTACACAACAGATGAAGCAAAAGAAGGCCGTGACGCATTCAAAGAAAAACGTAAACCTGACTTCGGTCAATTCCCACGTTTCCCTTGATTTAATCAAAAATTTAATCGAAGCAAGGCTCCTATCAATAGGGGTCTTGCTTTTTATTTGGTATAATTAATCTAAAATAGCTAGGTAAGCAAATAAAGTATAAGCTAAAAGGATTTACAGGAGGAATTGTAGTATGCAACCGAACTGGATAAAAAAACGTGCGGAGCTTTCTTCCGATAAAATTGGCTTACGTTTTAAAGAACAGCAATTTACATTTAACGAATTATACATAGAAGCAATCAATTATGCCCAAAAACTAGCATCTTTTGGCATCGTTAAGGGTGAGAGAGTAGCAATCCTTGCACCCTCAACCCCTGAATTATTATTTGTGATTTACGGCTGCATGCATGCACAAATTGAAATGGTCTTTTTAAATTTACGCTTAACAGATGAAGAATTGGCTTATCAAATAGAGGATGCGGATGTGAAAGCCGTCTTAGTGCATGATCTACATCTCAAAAAATTACCTATAGTAGAAGGAACTCTACTTTTTTCGCAATTAAAATGCGCACCAGAGTCCGTTCAGATTGAATTTAGCGAGACTTGGGACGAGAATGCAACAACGTCGATTATGTATACATCTGGCACAACCGGTTTCCCGAAAGGTGTACGCCAAACACTAAAAAATCATGAAGCCAGTGCAGTTATGGCAGCACTGAATAGTGGCCTAAGTGAAACAGATACATGGCTTTGCACGGTGCCGATTTTTCATATTAGTGGGTTTTCAATGTTGATGAAATCAATACTTTATGGGATAACGCTTCATTTAATGGAACGCTTTGATCGTGTGGAATGTGCAGCACTTATCGCAAAGGGTGAGGTCACACATATGTCGGTCGTTTCTCTAACCTTATCGGAAATTATTACGGAGCTAGAGGAGAACGAGTTTGCGGCTCATCAGAACTTCAAGCTTATGCTAGCTGGTGGAGGGCCGGTTCCAATCACTTATTTACAACGAGCTGACGCATTAGGGTTAAATGTTGCACAAACCTATGGCATGACAGAAACAGCTTCGCAAGTAGCGACTTTAAATAGTGCAGATGCAATGCGCAAAATCGGTTCCTGTGGCAAGTCCTTATTTATGAATACAATTCGAATTGAGGGAGCAACAAAGGCTCTCGATGAAGGGGAAATCTGTATTCAAGGTCCAACGGTAACCCCAGGCTATATTGGAAGGCATGTAACACTTTCAACAGTGAATGACGGGTGGCTATACACAGGCGATATCGGAAAAATCGATGAGGAGGGCTATCTCTATATTGTGGATCGTCGTTCGGATTTAATTATTTCAGGCGGGGAAAATGTTTATCCAGCAGAAATCGAAAATGTTTTAGCAGCACATCCAAACATCGTAGAAGCAGGTGTGTGCGGGATTGAAGATGAAAGGTGGGGACAAGTTCCTGCTGCGTTTATTGTGGTAAATAAATCTACTTCTGAAAAGGAAATAAGAAAGTTCTGCGAAAAACATCTTGCTTCCTATAAAATCCCAAAGAAGGTATATTTCGTTGAAAAGTTACCGAGAAACGGTTCTAACAAACTCGTAAGAAGGAAATTGAAGGAAGAATAAAACCAAGCAGTGAGTAAAAAAAATGCGATGTAGGTCATTTCAAAGGACCACTACATCGCATTTTTTATTGTGATTAATTTAGTGCTTTTTGTAATACCTCAATATTCTTGCGCATTAATGTGAAATAGGTCTCGTTATTTTTAGCATCTTCCGGAGTTAATACACTTAAGTTATGCAAAATTAATGTCTTTGCGCCTACCTCTTTTTGGATTACTTGAGCTAAATTCGATGAGACATTCTGCTCAAAGAATATATAGTGAATATCCTCTTTTTTTGCTAAGTCGACAATCGCCATAAGCTCTTTTTGTGAGGGCTCACTTTGCGAATTAAGACCAGCTACTGGAACTTGATTGAATCCGTAATGACCAGCTAAATAGCCAAATGCTGCATGGGATACAAAGAATGTTTTTGATTTTGAGGCACTCGCCATTACTTCAAATTCAGCATGTAACTGTTGAAGCTCAGATACGAGTTCTTCATAGTTTGCAGTAAATAGTTGCTCTTGTTCTGGCATTGCGGCAACTAGCTCTTCTTTTATAACTGCAGCTAATTGCTGTGAAATAACGGGCGAAAGCCATACATGTGCATCGTGCTCAGCCTCGTGATTTGAGTCTTCTTCGTGATTATGACCATCATCATTGTGACCATGATCATGATCATCTTCTAGTAAGGCTTCGGCGTGCGTATGCCCAGTAGAGATGTGTAAATCCTCTTCTGAAACATCACTTGCCACGGCAATCAGTTTCACATCTTCTTTAGCCAAAGTCGTTTCTGCTTTTTCAACAAAGCCTTCAAGACCTAATCCGATATAGAAAAATAAATCTGAATCTGCTAAGGCAATCATGTCTTTTTGCGTAGGTTCAAAAGTATGCTCATTTGAACCGGGTGGGTAAACTGATTTTACTGAGACATGCTCAGCACCAATACGTTCTGTAAAGTATTGTAGTGGATAAACCGTTGTGTAAATCGAAAGCGTATCATCATTTACTTCCTTGGTTGTTTTATTGTCACCGCTGCAGGCGGCTAATAGAAGTGTAAGTACGGTTAATAGGATGAAAGACAGTTGTTTTTTCATAGAGGTCTCCTTAAATAGTAATAATTACGATTTGAATTTCAATATTTTCAATCATACATGAATCATAATAAAAAAACAATTAAAAAAGACCTTCGAAAATTACTTTTTTTTCGAAGGCCATTTTTCAGGTACTGGATCAAAACCTCCAGGATGGAAAGGGTGGCATTTTAAAATACGAGTTGTCGTTAATAATATTCCTTTGAATAAGCCATGCTTTTCAAATGCTTCCAAACCATAGCTTGAACAAGTTGGATGAAAGCGGCATGAAGGTGGCGTCATTGGAGAAATGTATTTACGGTACATTTTAATGAGCCAAATAAAAGGATAGCGCATAAGTAAGCTCCTTTGACTAGTGATTTACTTATTATATAAGAAAATGGTCGAAATGTGGTATGTGAAAGACTTTTTGGTGAAACAATAACGTGTAGATATGGTACGAGGAGTGATGGAATGGAACGTGCATCCTATTATGTTTCAATAACAGATAAAACAGTGAGTTTAGCAGGTTATAAGGATAATTCGGGGTTTGAGGTTTTGTTAACACCGAATGAATACGAAACCTTTATGAAGCTTTTTCAGCAAATAAATGAGCTGGAACCGCGTAATGCATTTCGTGCACATTTGCCATATATTCAATACCATGATGACCACTTAAATCATGATATTGATGAGCGATTGATGAAGCTGTACGCACTCATTCACGAATATGGGGATGAACGCGGGAAGCGGTTTGTTGAGCAATTGCCGTATTTTAGTTGAGAACAATTATGGTCTTCGTTACACTTAAGCAATAAGGAGTTGAGTGTAACGATGTACCAGTTTATCGATGAATTTGGTTTGCAAGTCGAGTTACAGTTTACAGAAGGCCCATTTGAAATAGAGCCGAAGCATGTACTAGTTGTAGTTTATCGGGAGGATCAATTTCTATGTACGATTCATAAAAAACGGGGCATAGAATTTCCTGGAGGCAAGGTTGAGCTAGGAGAAACGTTAGAGCAAGCGGCCTATCGTGAGGTACTTGAAGAAACAGGTGTGCATATTTGGGATATTAAACTACTTGGGTATTATATCGTGCGCGATAGCCCAGCATTTTGTAAGGTTATTTTTGTGGCGCAAGTGGGCCGAGAAGAAATTTTCAGCGAAGAGCTTGAAACGAGTGGTCGTGTTTGGTTGACGGAGAAGCAGCTATGGCAACAGCCCAATTTAAGCTTTTATATGCGAGATGCAGGAATGAAAAGGATTGTACAGGAAGTGAAACGATATGAGCGTTAATGGCCAAATTTTTTCGAAACGAAAATACCCATCTCCTAATACGCAAGTCGATTTATATGAAATAACTTATTGGTCAGAAGGACTCCGTGTAAAGGGGTTACTTGGAATACCGAAATTTGCTGGAAATTTTGATGCTTTATTGTACTTACGAGGCGGTTTGCAATCAATAGGAATGGTGCGAGCAGCACGGATTGCTCAATTTGCAATGCAAGGTTTTATTGTATTTGCCCCGTATTATCGCGGCAATCGTGGCGGAGAAGGGCGTGATGAATTTGGTGGAGCAGATCGCTTTGATGCAGTTAATGCTGTAGACGTACTAAAAAAATTTACACAAAAGCCAACTGTACATGTTTACGGTTTTTCGAGAGGTGGCATGATGGCGCTATGGACGGCCATATTGCGAGATGATATTGCATCTATTGTAACATGGGCAGGTGTCTCTGATGCTATGTTAACCTATTCAGACCGGGTAGATATGAGACGTGCTCTAAAACGTATTGTTGGTGGATCGCCAGCAAAAGTACCTGAGCTTTATCATATCCGCACACCATTATTTACTGCACAGGCAATTCAAGCACCTGTACTTATTATTCATGGTGAGAATGATCAGCATGTTAGCATTCAACATGCCTATAAACTTGAGGCTTGTCTTCAATCGTTGGGGAAACCTGTCGAAACGAAGTACGAAAAAAATGCAAAGCATCATTATGAACCGCTACCAAATCGCATTATGGTTCGTAGACTTTGCGAATGGATGAAGCTGCAACTTTATTGAAATAAAACAAAAAATAACCCGGCAGGTATAGTACCTGCCGGGTTATCTGTATATGATATAAGTTTTTTATAAAAAACGTTATGTCGTAGTTATAAAACCATTATAACACAGGATTATACTAAAGGTCCGCCTTTTTTAGAAATCTCAGCAGAAATATTACCAAATTTCTCGAAATTCTTGTTGAATCGTTGTGCAAGCTCAGCTGCTTTAATATCATAAGCTTCTTTATTTGCCCAAGCATCACGAGGATTTAATAATTCAGTTGGAACGCCTTCGATTGCAACAGGGATGTTTAAGCCGAACACGCTATCTTGAACTGTTTCTACATCGTTTAATTTACCTTCGATTGCAGCACGGACCATTGCACGTGTATAAGATAATTTCATACGAGATCCAACACCATATTCGCCACCAGACCAACCAGTGTTTACTAGGAATACCTGTGAACCATACTCATCGATTTTCTTCCCTAATTGCTCCGCATAAACTTGAGCCGGAAGTGGTAAGAATGGTGAACCGAAGCATGTTGAGAATACTGGTTCAGGTTCAGTAACGCCGCGTTCAGTACCTGCTAATTTCGAAGTGAAACCACTTAAGAAGTGATACATCGCTTGTTCTTTTGTTAGCTTAGAAACTGGAGGGAGTACGCCAAATGCATCCGCAGTTAAGAATATAATTGTTTTTGGGTGACCTGCTAAAGATGGTGATACGATGTTATCGATATAGTCGATTGGATACGCTACACGTGTATTTTCAGTAAGTGAACCATCGTCGTAATCACATACGCGTGTTTCTGGATCAACCACTACATTTTCTAATACTGAACCGAATTTAATTGCGCCATAAATTTCAGGCTCGTTTTCAGCACGTAAATTAATTGTTTTTGCATAACATCCGCCTTCGATGTTGAATACACCGTTGTCAGACCAACCGTGCTCATCGTCACCGATTAGCTTACGGTCAGCGTCTGCTGATAAAGTTGTTTTACCTGTACCAGATAAACCGAAGAATAACGCTACGTCGCCTTCTTCGCCTACGTTAGCTGAACAGTGCATTGGGAAAATCCCTTGTTCTGGTAATAGGTAATTCATAATACCGAAAATTGATTTCTTCATTTCACCAGCATACTCAGTACCACCGATTAAGATAATTTTCTTTTCCATAGATGTAATGATGAATGTTTCAGATGAGGTACCATCAACAGAAGGATCTGCTTTAAAACCTGGGGCTGAAACAACTGTAAATTCAGATGTATGCACTGCTAATTCTTCAGTAGTTGGACGGATAAATAGTTGGTGACAAAATAGATTATGCCAAGCGTATTCATTTACAACTTTAATTGAGAGTTGAGAATCCTTTTCTGCGCCAGCAAATCCGTTAAATACGAATAATTCGTCTTTTTGTTTTAAGTAGTTAATTACTTTTATATATAAATTATCGAATACTTCAGAAGAGATAGGTAGGTTAACTTTACCCCAATCGATTTTATCCTTCGATCCATCTTCTTCAACCATGTATTTATCTTTAGGAGAACGTCCAGTATATTTACCAGTTTCAGCGCGTAATGCACCATCAACCGTTAAAGTAGCTTCTCCGCGTGATGTTGCTTTTTCTACTAATTGTGGCACTGAGAGTTGAGTTTGAATGTTTGAACCGCTTAATAGTTCCTTCAGCTCGTTAGCAATTTCTACTGACTTCATAGATTAAATACCATCCTTTTTATTTAATGCTTGCCGTGTGCAAGAATTTTTATTTTTAATTAAAATTAGTATAACACATTGGCCGAATTAGTCTATACTAATTCGGGATAAAAATTGTGAACATTATAAGAAGTGAAAAACTAGGATAATTTCTGTTTTTTTAAATATATAGGGGGAAAATTATTGGTAGAAATGTTATTGTGAATCATTTACGGTGAAAATACAATAGCGAATCTGTACTATCTACTTAAATATTGACATTTCTAAAGTAATTCAGTAACATTAATAAATGAACGGATACTCTTATCCCGAGCTGGTGGAGGGTCAGGCCCTATGAAACCCGGCAACCTGCATGATTGATTTCACGACATGCGTTGGTGCCAACCTGATGCAAGGATTTATTTCCTTGAACGATAAGAGTGAAAGGTAACGAAAACAGCAACCCTTTCCTCAGTGTGCATATTTAGTGCGCATATATGAGCGGAAGGTTTTTTTATTTTATACGTTAGGAGTAACTTCCTTATTAATACCTTTCGAAATACTCGTGTTAAAAAGCAGAAAAGGCTTCTGAGTAAATGTACCATGCATTTGCTTAACATGGGCGTAATGAGTACCGTCAAAAATTCGCAAGAGTACTTGCAAGGTTAACTTAGGAGGAAATACAAATGGCACAACGTCGATTATTCACATCAGAAAGTGTAACAGAAGGACATCCGGATAAAATTTGTGACCAAATTTCAGATGCGATTTTAGATGCAATTTTAGCAGAAGATCCAAATGCACGCGTTGCTTGTGAAACAACAGTAACAACTGGTCTAGTACTAGTGGCAGGTGAAATCACAACTTCTACTTACGTGGATATGAAGGGTATCATCCGTGATACAGTAGCTGAAATTGGCTATACACGCGGGAAATACGGCTTTGACGCGGAAAATTTAGCAGTACTTGTAGCAGTTGGCGAGCAATCTCCTGACATTGCACAAGGAGTTGACCGAGCGTTAGAAGCACGTGAAGGCTCAATGACGGATGAAGAGCTAGAAGCAATCGGTGCAGGCGACCAAGGACTAATGTTCGGCTACGCATGTAACGAAACACCTGAGCTTATGCCAATGCCTATTAGCCTAGCTCATAAATTAGCACGTCGTCTAACAGAAGTACGTAAATCAGGTCAACTTGACTACTTACGTCCAGATGGTAAAACGCAAGTTACAATCGAATATGATGAAAACAACACACCAGTACGAGTAGATACGATTGTTATTTCAACACAGCACGATGAAGAAGCTACATTAGAGCAAATTCAAGCGGATATGAAAGAGCATGTAATTAAAGTAGTTGTTCCTGCTGAACTACTTGATGCTGAGACTAAATACTTCATCAATCCAACTGGCCGTTTTGTAATCGGTGGACCTAAAGGGGACGCTGGTTTAACAGGTCGTAAAATTATCGTTGATACGTACGGTGGTTATGCGCGTCACGGTGGTGGTGCATTCTCTGGTAAGGATGCAACAAAAGTTGACCGTTCAGCAGCATATGCAGCTCGTTACGTTGCGAAAAACATCGTAGCAGCAGGCTTAGCAGATCGCGTTGAAGTACAACTTGCTTATGCAATTGGTGTAGCACGTCCAGTATCAATCGCGGTTGATACGTTTGAGACAGGCAAAGTTGAAGAAGCTAAAATCGTAGAATGGGTTGGCGAATTATTCGATCTACGCCCAGCAGGTATTATTAAAATGCTTGACCTACGTCGTCCAATCTACAAACAAACAGCAGCTTATGGTCACTTCGGTCGTACAGACTTAAATGTACCTTGGGAAGCAACTGATAAAGCAGAGGCTTTAAAAGTTAAGGCTGGAATTTAATAAATAATACATGAAAAGGTGTCCTGAAAAATTAATTTCAGGACACTTTTTATGCTTAGACAACGCCACTCTGAAGTAATGCACTTCTATATTCACAAATGTACCCAAGAATAACAAAATAAGAAACGGCTGATTAATTCGAAAGTTTTTTATTTATTTTTGTAATGATTTATAATACTGACCTTTTTCAACATATTCACGAATAATTCTGTCCATATCTTTGCGGTCATCTTCTGTTACTTCTCTAACTACTTTCGCTGGACGACCCATTGCAAGCATATTTGGCGGAATTTTCTTACCTGGAGGAATTAAGCTACCTGCACCGATAAATGCACCTTCTCCAATTTCTGCGCCATCCAAAATAACGGAGCCCATGCCAATTAACGCGCGCTTACGGATTACGCAACTATGTAAGGTTACTTGATGTCCAATCGTTACTTCATCTTCAATAATTAATGGGTTGTTTGGACTTTGGTGAAGACAGCTTAAGTCTTGAATACTGACGCGATCTCCGATAATTGTTGGAGCGACATCGCCGCGAATAACGGTATTAAACCAAATACTTGTTTCAGCGCCAATTGTAACATCGCCAGTAATCGTTGCAAAATCTGCAATGAACGCAGTTGGATCAATTGTTGGGTATTTATCTTTATACGGGTAAATCATTTAAAAAAACCCCTTTCATTCCTTTGTACTTATTATCGTATCAAATAATCTACCTGAATAAAATAGTTAACGTTGTATATCATTGTTGTTATAGCCGGATTTATAGTATATTTATATGATACCGATTGATATTTTAATAAAATAAAATCAAGTAAAAATCAAGATATCTTACATAATAATATTTGTGAGAGTGAAGTGATTAAGGGGGATTTTCAATGTGGAAATGGGAAGCGGAAGGCCAACCGAAAGCTGTAATTGCAATTATACATAGTGCATATGAACATCATCGTTGGTATGCATGGTTAATTGAAAAGCTTCGTACAGAAGGCTTTCACATTGTAATGGGGGATCTACCCGGACATGGTGAACAGTATAAATATTCTAGATTTCATAATGAAGAATTTGATGAATATAAGCAATTTACTAAACAGTTATTAAAGGTAGCTGAAGAATATAATTTACCGATTTTTTTAATGGGCAATGGCTTAGGTGGGTTAATTGGGATACATACACTTTTGAGAAGTAAAATCGAAGTTGCAGGGGCTATTTTTGCGTCACCGTGGTTGAACCTAAAGAAAACGCCGGGCAAACTATCAAGTGCTTTGACAAGCTTTAGTAAACTAACATCTAATGTAAAGTTAACACATGATATATCGTTTAAAGATTTTTCAAGGAATTATGATACATATAAGGAGCTACAGGATGAAATACCCTATAATAATGTCATTACAGTACGATGGTATCATGAGTTACAACAGCAAATGCGTATACTACGTGATCCAGAGTTAAAGCTAAAAAATATACCGACTTTATTGATGGCTGGAGGGCAAGATGGTATTTCAGATGTGCAGGCAGCGAAGCAATGGTTTTTAAACAATGCAAAGCACCTTTCGAATTTCCAATATCGAGAGTGGCCAGCGAGCTATCATAGTTTATATTTTGAAGTTGAGCGTGAAGAGGTATTTAAAAATAGTGTTGATTTTATGGACAATACATTGAGGTCTATTGGATATATTATAAAATAAATAGTAAGCTACATCGGATTAATATACCGGTGTAGCTTTTTTTGTGAATAGGCAAATTTCAAAAAAACAAGAGATAGAAAATTTAGAATATTTCAAAATAATAATTGAATGTGAACAAAATGTGTAATATAGTGGAAATCAGAGAAATAAACTAAAGGAAAAAGGGGGGATTTGAATGGAGAATGTTGTAGGTTTTTTAAATGATATGTTATGGGGTCCATGGTTTATCTATGGAATCATGCTTGTCGGACTTCTGTTCTCGGTGTTAACAAGGTTTATGCAAGTGCGTCATATTAAAGAAATGTTTGTATTGATGTTTAGAGGTAAAAAATCGAAAAAGGGTATTTCCTCTTTCCAAGCGTTATCAATTGCACTTTCTGGACGTGTAGGTACCGGTAATATTGCGGGTACAGCTACAGCAATTGGTATGGGTGGTCCGGGTGCGGTATTCTGGATGTGGCTAATTGCATTTATCGGTGCAGCTACAGCTTACATTGAGTCTACTCTAGGTCAGATTTACAAAGAAGAGAAAGAAACAGAATACCGTGGTGGTCCTGCATTCTACATAGAAAAAGGGATGGGCAAAAAGTGGTTTGCAGTAATTTTCGCAGTTGCAGCATTACTTGCAATGCTAGTACTAATGCCTGGTGTACAATCAAATGCTATTGCAGGTGCAGTGACAACTGCATTTGGCATTGAGGAATGGATTGTTGGCCTTATAATTATTGTTTTACTTGGTGTAATTATTATCGGTGGAGTTAAATGGATCGCGAACGCGGCACAAGTCATTGTACCATTCATGGCACTTGCTTATGTAATCGTAGCAGCAATTATCATCATTATGAATTTCAGTGAACTACCAAGTGTTATTTCATTAATTTTCACAAGTGCATTTGGTGCTGAAGAATTATTTGGTGGTATTATTGGTTCTGCAATTGCTTGGGGTGTTAAACGTGGTATTTACTCAAATGAAGCAGGTCAAGGTACAGGTGCTCACCCAGCAGCAGCAGCGGAAGTTTCTCACCCTGCAAAACAAGGGCTAGTGCAAGCTGCATCTGTATATATTGATACATTATTAATTTGTTCGGCAACAGCATTTATGATTTTATTTACAGGGATGTACAATGTTCAGGATGAGGGTGCTGCTGATGGCGCGGATCCATACATTTTCACGGGTGCATTTAGTGCCGATGAACTTTCTGGTGAAGCACAAATTACATTTGCGAAATCAATTGAAGAAGGAGCAGCCTTTACACAATATGCGGTAGATAGCTCATTACCTGGATTCGGTGGCGCATTCGTGGCAATCGCATTATTCTTCTTCGCATTTACAACAATTATGGCGTATTACTATATTGCAGAAACAAACATTGCATATCTATTCAAGGGTAACGCTGAAAAAATTGGTATTTGGGTCGCGAAGTTTGCTATTTTAGGAGCAGCATTCTATGGTACAGTTCGCGAGTCTAAATTAGCGTGGGCAATGGGTGACGTAGGGCTTGGCTTAATGGTATGGATCAACGTTATTGCGATTCTTATTATTATGAAACCAGCGCTTATTGCTTTAAAAGATTACGAGAAACAGAAGAAAGAAGGCAAGGACCCTACATTTGATCCTAAAGCATTAGGAATCAAGGGTGCAGACTTCTGGGAACGTCGTAACGAAAAGAAATAACACGAAAGGCAAAGTCATAATCGACTTTGCCTTTTTTGTGCTTTATAAAATTGCTGTAATGCTTCAAATTCGGTTGTGCTAAAATCTTTTTGCTTCCGAATATATTTTTCGTATAAATTATAATAGCACATCGTTAAATAAAGCTCATCGTGATGCAGATTAAATGGTTCTTCTATAGGAATATACGCTTCATCACCGAAATAGCGTTCCATTTTATCACGTGTACGAATTTGAAAACCGCGAGCAATCATTTCATCTAATACAATTGTTGTGTATTGTTTTAAATGCTCTTTTGGATATTCATAAATATAATTAATAAGCACGTGACGGTCCTCTTTTACATAAATACTATTCAATTCACGCCATTGCGCTAATAGTTGGCTTTTTGGAAGAAAGGGAATTAATTTTGTGTGCCAAAGTCTCATCAATTTTCACCTACATTTGTTATTGAAATGGTTTTACCTTTTCAAGTGCGATAATAAACGGCGGATCATTTTTTTGATTCATAAATTCATAACGCAATACATGAACATGTTTTTGAGGCAATTCACTTACATACTTAATTACTTGATCGCGTTCCTCTTTACCGCCTTCATGTCCGTGGTATACAACAAGGACAATCATGCCGCCAACTTTTAAAAGGTGAAGTAACTTTTCAATCGCTTCGATAGTTGTATTCGGTTTTGTTACGACTGCATGGTCACTACCAGGTAAATAGCCTAAATTAAATACCGCAGCACCGATTTCTTCTTTTACGTATTGACCAACCTCTTCATGTCCACGGTTTAAAACACGTACGCGGTCTTCAAATGAATGGTCTAAAACGCGTAATAGTGTTGTATCTACTGCCTCTTTTTGCACATCAAATGCATATACATATCCGCGTGGCCCCACTAATTCAGCTAAAAACACGGTGTCATGCCCGTTACCCGCAGTAGCATCAATGGCAATGTCACCTTCATCAATCGCCATTTTTAGCAATGTTTGAGCGTATTGAATTACACGTTCTAACTTCATTTTGTCACTTCTGCGTTGTAGAATTTACCTTGGTAAGACCCTCGGCGTTCTAATTCTGCATCGATTCCATTTAAAACTTCCCACTTATTGACTGACCACATTGGCCCAATCATTAAGTCAATTGGTCCATCACCCGTAATTCGATGGACAATCATTTCGGGTGGAAGAATTTCAAGCTGATCCGCCACTAATTTCACATATGCGTCTTTTTCCATGAATTCTAGCATGCCTTTTTCATATTGTTTGACAAGAGGTGTGCCTTTTAATAGGTGAAGAAGGTGAATTTTAATGCCTTGTACATCTAGTTTTGCCACTTCACGCGCAGTTTCCATCATCATATCGTAGTCTTCTAGTGGTAGACCATTGATGATGTGTGTTACTACACGTATGCCGTGCTTGCGAAGTTTATTAACACCCTCGACATAGTTTGCATAATCATGTGCACGGTTAATTAAGTTAGCTGTTTTTTCATGCACGGTTTGCAGGCCAAGTTCAACCCATAGGTAAGTGCGTTCGTTTAATTCAGCTAAATATTCCACAACATCGTCTGGTAAACAGTCTGGACGTGTTGCAATTGAAATACCCATAACTCCTTCACACGCAAGTGCTGCTTCGAATTTTTCTTTTAATACTGGAAGGGGTGCGTGCGTGTTTGTGTATGCTTGGAAATAAGCCATTGTAAGGCCGTCTTTCCATTTGTTCTCCATTTTTGCTTTAATTTCAGCAAACTGTACTTCAATTGGATCGACTTTATTACCGGCGAAATCACCTGATCCAGCTGCCGAGCAAAATGTGCAACCACCGAATGCAACGGTGCCATCACGGTTTGGGCAGTCAAAGCCTGCATCAAGTGCGACTTTGTATACCTTTTTGCCGAATTCATTACGTAGGTACCGATTCCATGTATAATAGCGCTTCCCATCAGATGGGAAAGGGAAATTTATGTCTGTCATTGTCTGATTCACTCCTTAACGACTTATTTTAACATGTGATGTGGTGTACGTCCTACTTTAATGGTCAGATTTTAGAAGTTTTACAGTGGAAAAATTGAGAAAGAGAAGTTGGTATTGGATTTGCTTGAAGCTTGCATGAAATTATTAGTCAAACTTGTGTCCATATTAGTCAAAATTCGAATGGTATTAGTCAAACTGAAAATAGTTATTAACACTAAATAAAAATTTGATAAAATCCCTTGATTCTAAGTTATAACAACTTATTTATGCGACAATTCTAACAATATATTTTTAGAGATAGTTTGCTTGAATAATATTCTATGGTCGCTTACTATAAGTTGTTAACTTAAATAGTAAGGGGATATTGAGAAATGCCGAAGCAAGTATGGCTGTTAATTATTGGGATGCTGGTGAATGTAGTCGGCAGCTCTTTCTTATGGCCTTTAAATACAATTTATATGAATGATTATCTGGGGCAAAGCTTGTCGATGGCGGGCTTTGTGTTAATGTTAAATGCAGGCGCTGGGGTCATTGGGAATCTAGTCGGTGGTGTCCTATTTGATAAAATCGGGGGCTATTGGTCGATTTTCATTGGTTCGATTATGTCGCTGCTTGCACTGTTAGGCTTAACATTGTGGCATGGTTGGCCGACATATGTGTGGTTTTTAGTGTTATTAGGGTTTAGTAGTGGGATTGTGTTTCCCGCGATGTTTGCGCTTGTTGGTGCGATTTGGCCAGAGGGTGGGCGTAAGGCGTTTAACGCAATTTATTTAGCGCAAAATTTAGGGGTTGCGATCGGTCCAGCACTTGCAGGGCTCGTAGCATCTTACAATATGGAAGCAATTTTCAGCATTAATTTAGCGATGTATGTGGTGTTCTTTGCGATTGCAACAATAGGCTATCGTGGCATGGATAAAATGGTTGATAAGCGGGAGCAAGTGAAATCGGAGCAAGCAAAGGCCGCAAGTCGCGGACCATTTCTTGCCTTGTTACTTGTGAGCACGGTGTTTTTCCTTTGTTGGATCGCGTATTCACAATGGGCGACGACGCTTTCGAGCTATACGCAAGCAATTGGCTTGAGCTTAAAGGAATATAGTTTACTTTGGACGATTAACGGCTTATTGATTTTGGCGCTGCAGCCAGTTGTCAGTCCGCTAATTCGTCGATGGGAAAATAAAATCAAATTGCAATTAGCATTTGGAATTATCGTAATGATGAGCTCGTTTATCGTCATTTTATTCGCGGAGGATTTAACAATGTTCGCGGTATCGATGGTCATTCTTACAATTGGTGAAGTATTTGTGTGGCCAGCTGTGCCGACAATTGCGAGTCAATTGGCTCCAGCTGGACGTGATGGATTTTATCAGGGGATTGTAAATAGTGCATCCACGCTTGGGAAAATGTTCGGGCCATTTATTGGTGGAATTGTTGTTGATCAATCGGGTATGCCAGCGCTAATCGCTATACTATGTGTGCTGTTCTTGATCGCGATTATTCCGGCAATGTTTTATGATAAGCCAATTAAAAGTAAATAATAGAGGGGAGTTCCATTCAATGTAATTGTGTTGAATGGGGCTCTTTTCTTATTGCACTTGTACTTTTCACGTAAATCCATTAAAATGAATGAAATAATATGAACGACGATGAATAGGAGTAGTAGATTGGCACACCTTTTAGAGAGCTAACGGTTGGTGGGAGTTAGTAGGTAGAAAATTGAACTCGCCTAGGAGTATGCATAAGTGAAATAAGTAACCTATGCCGTTTTCCGCGTTAAGGAGTTAAGCTGAGTGCAGTGTCACTAATGTGGGTGGTACCGCGGGAGTCAAAAATTTCTCTCGTCCCTTCTTTTCGAAGGGGCGGGATTTTTTTATTTCCCGAATATTCAGATAATTTACCGAACGACATCTGTCGAATTCCATGTATTTAAGAAAAGGGAGGCTATTCAAATGAGCTTTAATCATCAGCAAATTGAAAAAAAGTGGCAAAAGTATTGGGCCGACAATAAAACATTCAAAACTGAAAATGACACATCAAAACCTAAATTTTACGCATTAGACATGTTCCCGTATCCATCAGGTGCCGGTCTACACGTAGGTCACCCAGAAGGCTACACAGCAACGGATATCCTTTCTCGCTTCAAGCGTATGCAAGGTTACAACGTTCTACATCCAATGGGTTGGGATGCATTCGGTCTTCCAGCGGAGCAATATGCACTTGATACAGGAAATGACCCAGCTGAATTTACAGCGAAAAACATCGCGACGTTCAAGCGTCAAATTAACGAGCTTGGGTTCTCTTATGATTGGGATCGCGAAATCAACACAACAGATCCTTCTTACTATAAATGGACGCAATGGATTTTCACGAAGTTAGTGGAAATGGATTTAGCGTATGTTGACGAAGTAGCAGTAAACTGGTGTGAAGCACTTGGAACTGTACTTGCCAACGAAGAAGTAATCGATGGTCTTTCTGAGCGTGGTAGTCACCCAGTAGTGCGCCGTCCAATGCGCCAATGGGTTCTACGTATCACAAAATACGCAGACCGTTTAATTGATGATTTAGTAGATGTTGATTGGCCAGAATCAATTAAAGATATGCAACGTAACTGGATTGGCCGTTCTGAAGGTGCACAAGTGCGCTTTGAAGTAGAAGGGTCAGATAGCACGTTTGAAGTATTTACTACTCGTCCTGACACGCTATTTGGTGCAACGTATGCAGTATTAGCGCCTGAGCATAAACTAGTAGCTGATATTACAACACCAGAGCATAAAGAGGCTGTTGAAGCTTACTTAACTAAGGTTTCGCTAAAATCTGACCTTGAGCGTACAGATTTAGCAAAAGAAAAAACAGGTGTATTCACAGGTGCTTATGCAATTAACCCAATCAACGGCGAAAAAATGCCGATTTGGATTGCGGATTATGTATTAGCAACTTATGGTTCTGGTGCAATTATGGCCGTTCCTGCACATGATGAGCGTGATTACGAGTTTGCAAAAGAGTTCGGAATCGAAATTAAAGCCGTTCTTGAAGGTGGCGACATTGAGAAAGAGGCGTTTACTGGTGACGGTACACACATCAACTCAGGCTTCCTTGATGGTTTAAATAAAGAAGACGGCATTAAAGCGGCAATTACTTGGTTAGAAGACAATAAAGTCGGCGAAAAGAAAATTACGTACCGTCTACGCGACTGGTTATTCTCTCGTCAACGTTATTGGGGCGAGCCAATTCCAGTAATTCACTGGGAAGATGGCACAATGACAACGATTCCTGTAGAGCAGTTGCCATTAGAGCTTCCAAAAACAACAAACATCCGTCCTTCAGGCACAGGTGAATCACCACTTGCGAACATCGATGAGTGGGTAAATGTTGTAGATCCTGTTACAGGAATGAAAGGTCGTCGTGAAACGAACACTATGCCACAATGGGCTGGTTCTTCATGGTACTTCCTACGTTACATCGATCCAACAAACACAGAAGCAATTGCGGATCCTGAATTACTAAAACGCTGGTTACCGGCTGATATTTATATCGGTGGTGCAGAGCATGCGGTACTTCACTTACTTTACGCACGTTTCTGGCATAAAGTGCTTTATGATATGGGCGTTGTTCACACGAAAGAGCCATTCCAAAAGCTATTCAATCAAGGGATGATCCTAGGTGAAGGTAATGAAAAAATGTCTAAATCTAAAGGGAATGTTGTAAACCCGGATGAAATCGTAGAATCTCACGGTGCAGATACATTACGTCTATACGAAATGTTCATGGGTCCACTAGAAGCTTCGGTTGCATGGAACACAAATGGACTTGACGGTGCACGTCGTTTCCTTGACCGCATTTGGCGTCTATTCACGACAGATGAAGGTACGTTAGCTGCCAAAATCCAAGTGTCAGACGATAAAACACTTGAAAAATCTTACCACCAAACTGTGAAAAAAGTGACGGAAGATTACGAAGGTATTCGTTTTAACACAGCGATTTCACAAATGATGGTATTCATCAATGATTGCTACAAAGCAGATGTTATCCCAATGGAATACGCAGTTGGCTTTGTGAAATTAATCGCACCAATCGCGCCACACGTTGCGGAAGAGCTTTGGACAATTCTTGGCCAAGAAGAAGGCATTTCTTACGTTGAATGGCCAACATATGATGAGTCAAAACTAGTTGACGACGAAATCGAAGTAGTTGTTCAAGTATTAGGTAAAGTACGCGCGAAAGTTACAGTTGCGAAGGATGTATCGAAAGAAGAGCTTGAAGCAGTAGCACTTGCAGATGAAAAAGTACAAGAATTCATCGAAGGCAAGACGATTGTAAAAGTTATCGTTATTCCAGGTAAACTTGTAAATATCGTTATTAAATAGTTTTTAACTACTG
>JAZLIT010000251.1:0-6991 GCA_045617525.1 Solibacillus sp.
ATTATCTTCGAATAACACATCAGGCCTTTGCATTAACTCTGGTATATATGCCTCGAGTGTTGTTTTACCGCCAATTTTGCTCAAGTGCTCAAATAGCTGTAATTTTCCTAATAGATGAGTTTGAGACTCACCTTCCGCAAACAGCGAAGCACACCTTGAATCTGCTTTATGAGAAAAATGCGGAATTTTAATTCTACCTACTTTCAATACTAAAGACTCATGACACTGCGGACAGAGAAATTCATTTTTACGACGCATTTTAAGTAAGTTTTCACGAGGGTACTGATTGTTTAACGTTATCAATTGACCATTTAACTTCGCAACTAACAATGGCATCCTCTCCTTTTTTGCATTATTGTATCGTTCCCTTTCGCTTAGTACAAGTCAACTGCATCTTCCCACCTAAAACTAAATTTTTATAAAAAAATCGGATTTTTAAATTCAATTAATTTTGCAAATAAAAATAACAGCGCTAAATTTGTGTCCGAATCCGCCAAACACGAGATTGTAAATCAAAGCATCACTTTTTTAGCGGCCAACTTTTATAGAAGGTGTTTTTTAAGAATAGAGCCATCTCATTCCCTAAACAATAAAAAAAACGAGCAAGTGAACTAAAAGGCTCACTAACTCGCTATAAGGAATTAATTAAAAAAATTGACAACCGTTTCAAAACAGTTTTGATCCATAATTAATGTACCATACTCTTGTAATCGATGAATCGTCACTTTAGACGGTTGCAAATATTCTCGAATAATTGAATTGAAATTTCGACTAGCATCTTCTTCTAATAATTCGTAATCAATACTTAAATAGTATTTATTTTCATACTGATAAAGTGATGTCAGCAGATTCGCACCCACTAATCGTTTAGCTACAGGAATCACTTCGTCGATATCTTTGAAAACGTAGCGAGAATTTTTTGCTACTTGATCTTCATGATCTCTTTCAAAAGCTTCCATTAATGCATCTTCCATCTCTGGCGCCATCGAACCTCTAGCCTCTGATTCATCCATCGCTTGGAACATTGAAGAGCCATCACTTTCTTGGTTGAAAGAAGCACGAGTTACAATGACTTCTAATCCAACATCTGAGGCATTTATATGAATCCAAATCGGTCCATCTAATTCGAAGTAATCCTCTGTGTTGACTTCAGAAATCACATCCCAAAACAGCTCTTCACCTTTTGCACGATTGTACCAAATTTCTTCACGGCTATACCCTCTATCCTCAATATCACGGTACGTAATAAAGAGTTTTAGTGTATGCTCATTTACGCGTTCGATGTCCATTAGACTTCAACCTCCTTAACAGTCGTGACCTGAAATACCTCGAAGCATAAAATCATACTTCCAAATTAAAAATGTATCCTTCTATAAATAGGTAGACTATTTAGTACAACAATTTTAACATTTTCTATAACACTATTGTATGTTGTTATAAAAAAAAATGGAAAGAAAAAAGACTATCTTTACAAAAATAATTTAATAAATGAAATTTTAGACGAGTCCAACACTAAAATCAAGTTTAAATTCAAATTTTTGGAAATAAAAACAAAATAAAAAAGATGCTACAATTTCGCCCTGTAACATCTCCAAAATTTTTATTTAATTTACAAGTCTTTGTGCTTCTTGTAATTGGTATGCACGTACTTTACGTGGTAAAAAGCGACGAATTTCATCCTCATTATACCCAACCTGTAAACGTTTTTCATCTAAGATAATTGGGCGACGTAACAATCCAGGGTATTCCTGAATTAACTCATATAATCGTTGCAATGGTAAAGTCTCAACATCAACATTTAATTTTTGAAAAATCTTTGAGCGCGTTGAAATTATTTCATCCGTACCATCCTCAGTCATACGCAAAATTTCTTTAATTTCACTAATATTCAAAGGTTCCGAAAAAATATTCCGCTCCTTATAAGGGATTCCATATTCCTCTAACCAAGCTTTTGCTTTACGACATGACGTACAACTTGGAGACGTAAATAGAGTTACTAGCATATACTCACTTCCTTTCACTTCAAAATAGTATGCTTATTTATTATTTCAACTATTTTAGAATCAGTTTAATTTATAATTTCTATTCCATTATACAACAACAGCTTTAATTTGAACATAGGTTGTCAACAAATAGCACCTCATAAACTCGTAATAATTTTGCGCTTTTTTCCTACAAAAAACACCTTTTTCATCATTTAAACATCTTACTTAAATACATTTTACCCAAAATCAGTTTTCTTCAAACGCATAAATTTGCATCAAATATTCTCAATTAAGTATTCTCATTGAGAACAACTAGCCTTTAAATCCCCTTGTTAACACTATTTGATTTTTATTAGATTATTCTCACTTTTTATATTATCTCCATAAATCTTATAATTATTCATTTCTAACAAATTTTTATAGGTAAAATTTGTTGCATGTTAACAAGCAAATAGAATATACTTTCAAAAAGGAATAAAAACGAAGACGAAGAGTAGTATATTTGAATTTCTTGTTTAGAGAATCTGTGGGTGGTGTAAACAGATCAAGAAGCAAATAGAATGGACTTCCGAGTTAGTATGGTGAATAAAGTAGCCTTGCTCGTCTATCTCACGTTATGAGATTTCAAAGTGGCTCTACTACAAGAGCAAGCTGGGTGGTACCGCGGATTAAACATCATTCGTCCCTTTTCGAATTCCGATTCGAAAGAGGATGCATGATGTTTTTTTATTTTTATTAAGGAGGAATTTTTTATGACAACAATCTTTTCAGGCGTTCAGCCAACAGGTACGATTACATTAGGAAATTACATCGGGGCAATCAAACAATTCCCTGAGCTCCAAGAACAAGGTAACGCAATTTACTGCATCGTAGACCAACACGCGATTACGGTACCTCAAGATCGTCTTGAGTTACGTAAAAACATCCGTAGCTTAGCCGCGATGTATGTAGCTTGTGGCATCGATCCAGCTAAATCAACTTTATTTATCCAATCAGAAGTTCCAGCACACGCACAAGCAGGTTGGATGTTACAATGCGTTGCCTCAATTGGAGAATTAGAGCGCATGACACAATTTAAAGACAAATCAACAGGAAAAGAGTCTGTTTCTGCGGCACTTTTAACATACCCACCACTAATGGCAGCGGATATTATCCTATATAACACGTCAATCGTGCCAGTAGGGGATGACCAGAAGCAGCATATCGAGCTGACACGTGATTTAGCAGAACGCTTCAATAAACGCTATAATGATGTATTAACAATTCCTGATATCCAATTACCAAAAGAAGGCGCGCGTATTAAATCCTTACAAGAGCCAACGAAAAAAATGTCAAAATCAGATCCAAACTCAAAAGCAACAATTCGCCTACTTGATACACCGAAAGAAATCGAGAAAAAAGTGAAATCTGCTGTAACAGATTCTGAGGGTATCGTTGCTTTTGACGTTGAAAACAAGCCAGGCGTTTCGAATTTATTAACGATTGAATCTGCATTATCAGGTGTTTCAATTGCTGATTTAGTAGTGAAATACGAAGGGAAAGGCTATGGTGACTTCAAAGCAGGCGTTGCAGAAGCAATTATCGCGCACATAACGCCAATCCAAGAGCGCTACAAAGCATTAATTGATTCAGATGAACTTGATGACATTCTAGATGAAGGTGCTTTAAAAGCCAATGCAATTGCGAATAAAACACTCAAGAAGATGGAGAACGCGATGGGACTAGGTCGTAAACGACGATAAATAATATCGCGATACCTATTAACCCGGTGTAAAATTCCACACTATTCAATATAAATGACAGCACAACAGGCCATGAATAGCCAAGCGACCTGTAATTCAAGTACAAAATACAATTACCTACCGAAATGATTGTAATGAAGTAACTTGAACAAAACACAAAAAATCGAAGAATATACACCATCCTTTTCTTACAAATATTCAACTCCACCCAGAAACATGTTGAATTCTGTTCACAAAAGAATGTTTTTCTTTTCATAGAACCTATGTTATTATAATTAAGATGTAGTAAAACTATAAACAATCAATATTTTCGTAAGAGGTGAAATTGATGCAATATATCATTACTTTATTCTGGTCTTTCTTTTTAATCACAATGTTAAACTACGTAGTATCTTCAGTTCTTGGCGTTGACTTTGTGTTCATGACAAGTGTAGTTCTTACAGTTGTATTCTCAGTGATCGTATTTATCATCGCAGCACTTATTCCTAACGAACCAGTTGCACACGCTGATCATCACTAATTTTAAAAGCTGCCCGCATTTCAAGTGCGAGCAGCTTTTTTTAATTCAAATGTACAATTTCATCATCTACAATTGTTAAAGTAATTTTACCATTCGGTATAGTGTCCACGCTAAGTAATTGTTTCGCAACTGCCGTTTCAACATGACGCTGAATAAAACGCTTTAATGGCCTAGCCCCAAACTGCGCGTCAACGCCGTGCTTAACAATCCAATCAATCACTAAGTCATCTACGACCACCTCAATTTCTTGCTGTGCAACACGAGCCTTCAGCTGATCGATATACTTTTTTGCAATTGCATGGAAATGTTGCCCTTGCAATGGGTGGAAAGTAATAATTTCATCCATTCGATTAAGCAGCTCCGGTTTAAAATGCTGACGCAGCGCACCCATTAATAAATCTTCATTACTTTCACCCGTCAACAATAACGATGAGCCAATATTTGACGTCATAATAATGACTGTATTAGTGAAATTCACATTACGTCCCTGACTATCCGTAATGCGTCCATCATCTAGCACCTGCAATAAAATATTCGCTACATCTGCATGTGCCTTTTCAATTTCATCTAAAAGGACGACTGCATACGGATTACGACGTACAGCCTCTGTTAATTGCCCACCTTCCTCAAAGCCGATATAACCTGGTGGCGCTCCAATTAAGCGGGACACACTATGCTTCTCCATATATTCACTCATATCAATACGAATAAAATGCTCTTCAGAATCAAATAATTGGGCTGCCAACGCTTTTGCTAACTCGGTCTTCCCTACACCTGTCGGCCCAAGAAATAAAAACGAGCCAATTGGTTTATTTGGATCTTTAATGCCCGCACGCGCACGCCACACAGCCTCTGTCACAAGCGTAACAGCCTCATCTTGGCCAACAACACGTTCCTGCAATGTCTCCTTCAAATGTAAAAGTTTTTCGCGTTCACCTTCTACTAGCTTTGTGACAGGAATGCCAGTCCAACGTGAGACGATTGATGCAATTTCCTCAGACGTTACTTCTTCTCGCAAAATACGCGGTTCATTTGAATTGGATAATTCCTGCTCAATGATTGCAAGTTCCTGTTCTAATTGCGGAATTCTACCATGTCGCAACTCTGCGGCTTTATTTAAATTGTACCGATCCTCCGCTTCTTCTAATTCTAGGCGCAATCGATTTAATACAGTTCGCTTTTCTTGAATCGTTTGAAGTTGCGCCTTCTCAGATTCCCACTTCATTCGCATCTCATTTGAGCTAGCCTTCAACTGCGTCAGTTCATCACGTAGATTTTCAAGACGCTTTTTACTCGCATCATCCTTTTCCTTGTGTAATGCCTGCTCCTCAATTTCTAACTGCATAATACGACGCGTCACTAAATCAAGTTCCTGTGGCATCGAATCAATTTCCGTACGAATCATCGCACATGCCTCATCGATTAAATCAATCGCCTTATCTGGTAAAAATCGTTCCGTAATATAACGATTTGAAAGCTCCGCTGCTGCAATAATTGCGCGGTCATGTATACGCACATTATGATGCAACTGGAATCGTTCCTTTAATCCGCGTAAAATCGAAACCGTATCCTCAATTGACGGCTCACGTACTAAAACTTGTTGGAATCGTCGTTCTAGCGCAGGATCCTTTTCAATATACAGACGATATTCATCTAAGGTAGTCGCACCAATGCAATGCAGCTCGCCTCGTGCAAGCATTGGCTTCAGCATATTCCCTGCATCCATCGCACCATCCGTTTTACCAGCGCCTACTATCGTGTGAATTTCATCAATGAATAAAATAATACGCCCTTCCGCTTCCTTCACTTGCTTTAAAACACCCTTTAATCGCTCTTCAAACTGTCCGCGATAACTTGCGCCTGCAATAAGCGCACTCATATCTAGCTCGTACAATTCACAATCCTTTAGCCCCTCAGGTACATCCTTACGAACAATCCTTTGCGCTAACCCTTCGACAATGGCTGTCTTCCCTACACCGGGTTCTCCAATTAGCACCGGATTGTTCTTCGTTTTACGCGATAAAATTCGAATAATATGACGAATTTCTTCATCCCGCCCAATTACCGGATCCATTTTCCCATTCTTTACTTCTTCGATTAAATTTCGCCCAAATTGCTCTAAAGGCGGACGATTATCTTGTTGTTGAAAATTCATTCTACTTCCCTCCATTAGTTCTTGACCTTTACTGACTATTACTAGTATAAATCATTTTAACATTAAGTGAACAAACTCACTGTGCACTTTTTTTTGAAAGAATATATGCTATGATTACAAAAGGATAAACGTTAAATCTGTAATATTTGGTATTTTATTCAAATAACTTTTTTTATAAAGGTGTGGTCGACATGAATGAAATCATTGCATTTCAAGAAAAAATGATTGAGTTATTTATTGAAAATGGACTTCCATTAAAAGCAGAAAAAGATAGCCACATTTTCCAAGAAGGCGAGCGAGCTACAGACATCTTCTTTATTAAGGATGGCACGGTTCAAATTAGCCAAGAAACGGAAAGTGGCCGCGAATTAACAATAAGAATTTGTGGCAAAGGTGTGATTATTGGTGAGAATTCTATGTTTTGCCATATTAATTACCATTCAACGTCTGCTATAGCAATTGAAAACACCGAGCTTCTTTCACTTTCAAAATCAAAACTAGAGATGCTCTTAACACAACATTCTTCCCTATTAATCGACTATTTAAAATGGCTTCAAGTTGAAAATATAAAAAATCAAACACGAATGCG
>JAZLIT010000252.1:0-24617 GCA_045617525.1 Solibacillus sp.
ATTTCAGTTGTTCTTGTTCTTTTTTAGTAAATAGTTTTTTTGACATTTTCATTCGCCCCGATATGTTTTTTTTCATTATAAACAAAAATACCCCATAGGATAGACTTTTTTCAAAGTGTCTATTCTATAGGGTACATTTTATATCTAGACAGCCTTTTTATTATGGCTCTATTATATTTGTTGGGGTTTCATACAATATTGCAAAAAAGGCACAAAATTACACTTTTTTATATACTTGAATTGGTGAAAAACAAGTTATAGAAAGGGAATTTGTGCTAAATGAATAGTAACATGATTATTCAAGGTTTTAAAGATGTAGTTATACATGAAATTGAAGAGTATCAAGATCGCGTTGCGATACTGTTTCTTTAACTAAAAAAGAACAAGTTTGTCCCACTTGTGGAATTAAAACAAGTAAAGTGCACGAATATCGCATGCAAAAGGTCAAGCATTTAAAGTGGTTTGAACGTTTAACAATCCTTTTTATAAGGCCGACCGTTTTTATTACTGCCGTATTCACTGGGCAGTAGATGAAGTTCGCCGTAAAGTTTAAAAAGATTGGCATCCCTCTGATCGTAAAAAATCGGGAGCGCATGCGATATGTACTGCATAAAGATAAGGTTAAATTAAAAAAAGACGAGCTATGGTTTTTAGAATGTTACTCTTCTAAGTCTTCAGAATTGAAAGAAGCCTATGAACTACAGGAACTTTATAAAAAGTGGCAGCCGGATTCAAAGGAAAGAATTTTACGGTTATAAAATAAAGATTATTAGATTTTATCGAAATGTAGAGAAACGCAAAATACCGCGTTTTTAAAAGCAATAAAAAGTTTAAAAATTGGCAAGTTGAAATATTAAATAATTATGTGTTGAGTACTTAAATAGCTTTTTATAAATAATACTTCAAAGGTTATTGAGGAATGCATATGGATTTAGAAAGCATGAGCATTTTAAAGCAAACCTTGGATAGTGCTCGTTGATTGGAGCGGAGGGGGCCCGCGACTTCCAGGGGATTAAGCACGTGCGGAAAATCCTCTAATTTCCTGCCACCGAAAAGGCAGGAAATTAGATAGTTGGAGCCGTGCCCCCAGAAAAGCGTCGGGCCCACGGAGCTCCAATCAACACCTTTCGTGAGAAAGGGTGTACTGAAATAATGACTAATTTCCGGTACACCCCAACATTTGACGTAGAACCAGTTTTTAGAATATCTCACTAGGGTGTTTCTCCAATAATTGCTATAATAAACTAATATGTTGTTAGTATTGTAGATTTATTAATAGGCGGTGAAAATCATGGGAAAATTACTTGTCTTGCCTTTATTACTATTATTTCTCGCTGCATGTCAAGCCGATGAAAATGATTTAGTATTTAATGGTACAAGTGAAAACTGGTCAGCTCAACTAACTATTAGTGTTATTAATGGGTCTGAAAAGAACGATTTAGAGCTTAAATACAAGGGGAGTGATTTAGGCACAATTGAAACATTTAATTATTATGTGGAAAATACTGATCGAGGAACTAATTTTGGCACAACTAATGCTAGCTTAAATAAAAGTGGTATTTATACAAATGATGACTTGAGTTCTAATAGCCCCTCAACCACTAATGAAGATACCTATATTATTTCTATAGATTGGAATGGAAATAGTGAAGAAATTTTTATAAATAAAGATTAAGCTCTACTCAACTAAAGAACGAGCAAAATTTGCATTTATATTCAACACTGGCCTTTATTTCCTGAATTAAATTCTTTACCTTCCTTTGATACACGTCCCTCCATCTTCTGATTTCTCCTTTTATCCTTTACGACGATCCCGATTTTGGCCAGTGGCTATGTTTTTCCTTAATCTGAATTAAGTTGATATATATTTGAAGATTTTGGGAAAACCACTTAAACTAAAGAAGTATTTAGGTATGAGGGACCGATCCCTCAGAAAGTGAGGGAATCTTAATGAAAAAATATGTAAGGGTCATTATTATGTTTGGTTTACTCTTTTTAGCATTTTTCTTAAACGGAGGACACACCAATGCTAAAGACAATAGAGTAAAAGTAACGCTACCGACTTTTGACATTACAATTAATGGACATACAGTGAACAACGATTATCGAAAATACCCTTTTATCGTTTATAAAGATATTACATACTTCCCAATGACATGGTACGATTCTAGATTGCTAGGATTAGAATCAACTTGGAGTCAAAATTATGGACTAGAAATTAAGAAAAGTAAGGTTACATCAAGCTATGAACCCTATAGAACCAATAAAAAAAATGCCCAAACTAATTATGCGGATATAAGGGAAGGGACAATAAAGCTTAATAGCGCAACCATCAATAATAAAAAACAAGACTACCCATTTTTAACTTTTAACCAAATTACTTATTTTCCACTAACGTGGAAGTTTGCACACGATGAATTTGGATGGAAGTATAAATGGGATGCAAAAAAGGGGCTTACTATTACCTCTGATAATCCAAAAATTCGAACGGTTCATCTACCTTCCGAATCTAAAGCTAGTCCAGTAGCTTTATTCAATGGCTATTATTATTTTACGGAGATGGATAAAACGAATCATTATGTGTACCGTACACCCATCAATAATTTGAAAGCAAAAGAAAAGGTTTTTACGTATTCCATAGATATGAGCTATGCACTTAATATAGTGAGAGACTTCTTTGTTAAAGACGAAGAACTTTGGTTTTATTATCACCAAGGTGGAGGAGTTATGGGAAGCGATGTATATGTAAAGGTAAACAAAGAGGGAAAAGGAAATGTGGTGCATACGGGGTATCTTGATTTTATCAACACAGACAGGGGAACACTAATTATTAGTTTTGCAGTACCGCCAAGTAACAATAATTTAAGTTTAATACGAAATGTTAAAAAGGATAATGAAGAAAAAATAGGTGATTCAGACCTTATCTATAGCTGGTTGACTCAAAAAGGAGTAGGAGGAGGCTATAGCTATAGTAGAAATACTGGAACAGCGTCGATAGGAAATGAGCTATATATCATCGGTTCAGCCTTTCCAGAAAATGAAAAGGTGAGGAATCAATTATATAAAATAAATCTGGACACAAATGAACAGGAAACAATTATTAATGTTCCAATTAACGATTTTCAAATGTACAATAATAATCTTTACTATGTGAAGGAATCGGATCAACGATTATATAAATCCACTTTAGATGGAACAGGGGAGCAATTGTTGTCTGATAAAGCTGTCACGCGATTTGTCCTGACAAATAACGGCGTATTTTATGTTCCTAATAATAGAAAGAATGACGAAATGAATCATTTTTACCGTGTTAATCATAATGGAGCGGATCACCTATTATTACAAGATAAAATTAGCCGTATCGAGACAGATAATAGCCAGATTTACTTAGAACTCTCAAGCGCTGATTATGGAATGAAAATATTGGATTCCACTGGTAAACTACAAGTTACGATTACGGATTCCATAGATTATTGGTTCATCCATCAGGGGCAACTCATATTTACAGGAAAGAATGGGATAAGTACTTTAAACGCCCCTTAGTAAAAAGTGAACCAGAAAGTATTAGAGTGTACTTGAAATAAGATAAACATGTTTGGGCTACGATGAGTAGTCCTTTTTTTATTGAACAAAAGATGAATCCACAAATTGTTTTGCAGTAGAAATTAAAAACTTTTTTGCAATTGTAATGTCTTTAATACCTCAATGAATAAAGTAAGATTACCACTCAATTGGGGGGTAGGCGCATAGATATAGGAAAGTGTACGACTAAATATAGGCTGGTCTAGCTTTAATTGTGAAATAACATCTAGCTGCAGCTCGCGTTTAATTGTATGAGCGGATAAAAGAGATAGTCCGATGCCTAAAATTACAGCTTCTTTAATGCCTTGCGTACTACTCATTGTTAGCGTACTCTCTGTTTGAATACCATTTGTATGTAAAAAATGTCGCAAAAAATTACCAGTACCTGAACCCACCTCACGTAAAATCCACGATTGATATTGTAAATCCTGAATCGTAATAATTTTTTTTTTGGCCAATGGATGATTTGCGGGTGCTACAATCGCAAGTCTGTCTTCCATAAAGGGAACGACGATAATTTCTTTTTCATGTGAAGAACCCTCAATAAGCCCAAGGTCAACTTGTAAAAGTTTTACTGCCCTAACGATTTCTTCTGTGTTTCCAATCGTTATTTGAAAAGAAAGTGTCGGATAGTTCTGTTTTAGTTCACTTAATAACGCAGGTAGAATGTATTCGCCGATAGTAAATGTAGCGCCAATTTTTAATTCGCCTTGAATCATTTCATGGTGCTCTAAAATACTTTGCTTCGCTTGATCATAAAGCTGTGTCATTTGTTTAGCTCGGTCTAATAAAATTTCCCCACTTGGTGTTAAGCTTAGCTGTTTGCGAATTCGGTGAAAGAGCTGCGATTGAAATTCACTTTCGAGGTTTTTAATATGCAAGCTTACAGTTGGCTGTGACATATTAAGAAGCTCTGCGGTTTTGGTGAAATTTTTCACTTCACATAATTTAATAAATGTCTTTAATTCCTCGTAATTCATGTTAAAAACCTCGCTTACCATTATTTTTATTAATCGTAATGATTATTAATAGTAATTTTACTAATCATGATTCGTCGAGTAAAGTAATATTTATGAATAATTCAAATAATTCTTATTTTTTTACTTGGTTTTATTAATTTGGCTTAATTCACGATGTATTTAATGCTATGTTATAAAAATTCTGAATTTCTAATTTAAGCAAAGGGGGCGGAGTCGTGGGGAAGGTTTATATTGTTGGAGCAGGGCCTGGAGATGTGGACTTAATTACGGTAAAAGGCCTGAGATGTATAAAAGAGGCGGATGTTATTTTATATGATCGCCTGATTAATGATGATTTATTAACCTATGCTAAGCCTGGCGCGAAATTAATCTATTGTGGAAAGTTGCCAAATCGACATGCAATGATTCAAGACAATATTAATTTGTCACTTGTACAGCATGCCTTACAAGGAAAAGTTGTGACTAGATTAAAGGGAGGAGATCCTTTTGTATTTGGTCGTGGGGCAGAAGAGGCTGAATTTTTAGCGAATCATAATATCCTTTATGAAATCGTTCCAGGTATTACTTCGGGTATTGCTGCACCAGCCTATGCAGGAATTCCTGTAACGCATCGGAATTTAGGTTCAAGCTTTGCGATTGTAACAGGGCATATGCGCGAGGGTAAGGATGATTCGATTCGTTGGGATAGTTTAGCGACTGGTATTGATACACTTGTAATTTATATGGGGGTCGGCAATCTTCCCTACATACAGGAACAATTATTAAAATATGGGCGTCCAGAAAAGACACCGGTAGCTTTAGTACATATGGGCACTTTTGATTCTCAGCAAACGGTTACGGGTACATTAGAAACGATTGTAGATGTGGCCGCAAAACAGCGTGTAAAAAATCCAAGCATAATTATTGTTGGCGAAGTTGTTTCTCTGCGTGAAAAAATAAAGTGGTTTGAACATAAATTAGATGAAGAAAAATTATTGAAGGAAAAAATCGTATAAAAGTAGGTGGGTGCATGCAGGCTATATTGTATGTCGGACATGGAACACGCTTGAAAAAAGGAATCCAAGAAGCTTTACAGTTTTTGCATGACACCAAGTCATATATTGATGTAGAGATTCAAGAAACGGCATTTCTAGAGCTAGTTGAGCCAGACATTGTAGAGGGGATTGCAAAATGTGTGGCAAGAGGGGCAACGCATGTGTCGATTATACCTATTTTATTATTAACGGCACAGCATGCGAAGGTGGATATTCCAGTAGAGGTTAACAAGGCGCGTGCTCGTTTCCCTCACCTAAAGTTAACAGTGGGCCGACCATTTGGTGTGCATGAGGCACTTATTGATACGATTTATGAACGCATCATCGAACAGCGATTTCAAATTGACAAAGAGGCGGAAGTCTTACTCATTGGTCGAGGTAGTAGTGATGATACGGTTGTTAAGGATATGGAGATTATTAGTGAGCGATTACAAGAAAAATTTCATTTTAAGGCGGTTAAATCGTGCTTTTTATATGGTACAGGTCCTTCCTTTGAAGAAACAATTACAGCATTAAAAGGATTAGAACCCAAGCAAATCTTTATTGTTCCTTATTTACTTTTTCCAGGGCTCTTAAGTGTCAGCATTGAAAAAAAAATAAAAGCACTCGATTTCAATTTTGACAATGTGATCCTATGTAATAGTCTCGGCTATAACGAGAAGGTTCGAGGAGTTTTAGTGGAACGTGTACAAGAGGTCATCTAAAAAATTAAGTGAATAAAGGAGGATCACATTGATGGCGAAGGAAAATAGCAATATCGAGGAAGTAATTGAAACAATAAAAAGTATGGTGGAATCGGTTAAGTTTGGTACTGTAACGTTGATCATTCAGGACGGGTATATCGTGCAAATTGAAAAAAATGAAAAGATTCGCTTGAAATAGAGAGTAAGAAAGAATATTCGTGAGGTGGAAATTGTGACGTTAAATTTATCTAACAGCCCATTTACAGAGAAACAAACAAAATTAATCAATGAGCTATATCCAACATTAACGGAATATCAAATGATTTGGTTGAACGGGTATTTAAGTGCCGTGCAATTACATGGTCGAACTGCTAAAGCTCCTTCAATAATGGTTGAAGAGGTAGAAGCAACTATTGAGATGAATCAGGCAAAGCCTCAGGAAGCGATGATACTATATGGTTCTCAAACTGGTAGTGCACAAGGTGTAGCAAATAAATTGAAAAATGCTCTTGAAGCGCGAGGAATTTTAACGTCTATTGAGGCAATGTCTGATTTTAAGACGAATAACTTAAAGAAACTATCAAACTTATTCATAGTGACAAGTACACATGGAGAAGGTGAACCTCCAGATAATGCGATTTCATTCCATAATTTTATCTATGGCAAGCGCGCGCCAAAATTAGACGATTTATCGTATTCAGTCCTATCCTTGGGTGATAGCTCATATGAATTCTTCTGTAAAACGGGAATTGATTTTGATGAGCAATTAGAGAAATTGGGCGGAAAGCGAATCGTTCCACGTGTAGATTGCGATCTAGATTATGACGATCAGGTAGCAAGTTGGATTGAGCATGTTGTAAAGGCACTCGCTGTAGAGCCGGTTACACAAGCTTCAGCGAATACTCAACCTGTAGTTGAAGCAGTTACCAAAGCACAAAATTACAACAAAAATAACCCATTTTACGCAGAGGTATTAGAGAGTATTAATTTAAATGGTCGTGGTTCAGCTAAACATACGCGTCATTTGGAGCTTTCAATAGAAGGGTCGGGTATGACGTATATTCCGGGTGATAGCTTAGGGATTATTCCAGAAAATGATGAAAATTTAGTGACAGCACTGTTGTTATCACTTGGCTTTGAAGGTACAGAGGAAGTTACTTTTAAGGATCAAACATTCACATTACAACATGCCTTACAAACTAAGCTAGAAATCACAGTGTTATCAAAGCCGTTATTGAAGAAGCTAGCATCATTTACTCCTAATGCTGAGCTACAGGAGCTACTGACAACGGAAGATAAAGTAAAGGATTTTATTTATGGTCGAGATTTACTCGATTTTGTGCAAGCGTTTGGTCCATTTGATTGGACAGCTCAACAACTTGTGGATCAACTTCGAAAAATACCCGTACGTCTATATTCAATCGCTAGTAGCCAAAAGGCAAACGGAGAAGAGGTTCATGTAACAATTGCCAAGGTGTTTTATGAGGTGGATGAACGTGAACGAATTGGAGTTGCTTCTGGGCAAGTGGCAGATCGAATCGAAATAGGAGATAAATTACCTGTGTACATTCATGGAAATCCGAATTTCCGTTTACCAGAAAATCTATCTACACCGATTGTAATGATTGGTGCAGGTACAGGAATTGCTCCGTATCGTGCATTTTTAGAAGAGCTTGCTGAGGAGGATGTGGATGGCAAAGCGTGGTTATTTTTTGGTGATCAGCACTTTGTGACGGACTTCCTATATCAAACTGAGTTACAGCGGTGGTTAAAGGATGGTACTTTAATGAATCTAACGCTTGCCTTTTCTCGTGATACAGCTGAAAAGATTTATGTACAGCATCGTTTACTAGAAAATGCATCGGAAATTTATCGCTGGATGGAAGAAGGGGCCATTTTTTATGTATGTGGTGATAAAACAAGAATGGCTGCCGATGTAGATCAAGCTTTACATCAGATTGTAATGCAACAAGGTGCAAAAACTGAGGAAGAGGCTACGGCATATATTGCAAGCTTAAAGAAGCAAAAGCGTTATCAAAGAGATGTTTATTAATAGTTGGAAAAGAGGGAGTGGATTAGATGAGTGAAAAAATCGTACTACCTACACAACCAGGTAAACCGAATGATGTGGAACGAATTAAGGACGAAAGTAACTATTTACGTGGTACGCTTGAAAAAACGATGCAATATCCAATAAGCTCTGGAATTCCTGATGACGATAATCGTTTAATGAAATTCCACGGAAGCTATTTGCAGGATGATCGAGATTTACGTACAGAGCGAGAGCATCAAAAGCTTGAGCCAGCCTATCAATTCATGGTGCGAGTGCGAACACCAGGTGGTGCAGCAACTGCACAACAATGGTTAGTCATGGATGATATGGCGGATAAGTATGGCAATGGATCTTTAAAATTGACGACTCGCCAAGCGTTTCAAGTTCATGGGATTTTAAAATGGAATGTAAAAAACTACATGCAGGAAATTCATGAAGTGTTACTAGATTGTATCGCTGCATGCGGTGACGTGAATCGTAATGTTATGTGCAATGTAAATCCAAATCAGTCTACTTTTCATGAGGAGGTTTACAATTGGTCTGCTAGGCTAAGTGAGCATTTACTACCTAAAACACGCGCTTATCATGAGTTATGGTTGGACGGTGAGAAGATTTATGACGGTACACAAGCAGAAGAGCTTGAACCGATGTATGGTGCGCTTTATTTACCAAGAAAATTTAAAATTGGGATTGCTGTTCCACCAAGTAATGATGTCGATGTATTCTCGCAGGATATTGGCTTAATTGCGATTGTTGAAGACGGCGAGTTAAAAGGCTTTAATGTGGCAATTGGCGGTGGTATGGGGATGACACATGGAGATAAGGAAACCTATCCTCAGCTTGGCAGATTAATCGGTTATATAGCGAAGGAAAAATTACTTGAAACGGCAGAAAAAATCTTGACGATTCAACGGGATTTTGGAGACCGTGCATCACGAAAAAAAGCACGTTTTAAATATACTGTCGATACATTGGGCCTAGATTTTATTAAAGAAGAGTTAGAGAATCGTTTAGGTTGGGCGCTTGAAGGAGTTAAACCTTATTCATTTAAGCGTACAGGCGATGAATACGGTTGGATCAAGGGGAATAATGGAAAATGGCATTACACATTATTTATCCAAAATGGTCGTATTAAGGATTTCGAGGAGTACAAATTAAAAACGGGCCTACGTGAAATTGCCAAGGTGCATACGGGACTTTTCCGCTTGACGCCGAATCAAAATTTATTAATTGCAGATGTCTCGCCTCAGAAAAAGGGTGTTATTGATAAGATTTTAAAGACCTATAATATTACGGATGGCAAGCATTATTCTGCACTTCGTCGTAATTCAATTGCTTGTGTATCACTACCCACTTGTGGTTTAGCAATGGCAGAAGCAGAGCGTTATTTACCTTCCTTAATCACAAAAATTGATGAGCTTTTAGCGGATAATGGTTTGCGTGAAACGGAGATTGGAATTCGCATGTCAGGATGTCCAAATGGTTGTTCACGTGCAGCGATGGGTGAAATTGGCTTTATAGGAAAAGGTCCAGGTAAATATAATATGTACTTAGGCGGCGATTTTAAAGGTCAACGTTTAAATAAAATTTATAAAGAGAACATCGATGAAGCAGAAATTTTAAGTATATTAGCATCGATTTTTGAACGCTATGCAAAAGAACGCTTTGAGGATGAGCATTTTGGAGATTTTACGATTCGAACGGGTTATGTAGAGGCAGTCTTAGATGGGCGTACCTTCCATCCAATTGGCTAAGGAGACTACTATGTATCCTTTTATGATAAATATTCAACAGAAGAAAATTGTTGTTATTGGAGGGGGCAGGGTAGCAGAGACGCGTGTGCAAAATCTGCTCCGCTGGCACCCTCAAGTGACCGTTATAAGTCCAAAGCTAGAAGAATCACTCCATCGTTTATGGATTCAAGGAATGATCGATTATGAATCGCGGGAGTTTCGTCCAAGTGATGTTTTAGATGCATTTATTGTCATCGCGGCAACGAATGATCGGTCTATTAATCAAGCTGTAAAAAATTGCTGTGCAGTGAATCAACTTTATAATATTGTGGACGATCCACAAAATAGTTCGTTGCATTTCCCAGCGTTTTATGAGAAATGTGGAGTGACAGTTTCAGTAGGCACAAATGCGATAAGTCCGATGCTAGCCAAGAAGCTGCGTGATGAATTTGCAATTGAAATTGATAAGCTAGACCAAGCGTATGTCCAGTTTTTACTGGAAGTGCGAAATGGGATAAAAAAATCGGATTTAAGTTCTCTAGAAAAGCGAGCTATTCATCAGCTTGCCTTGGAAGATACATTAAGAATAGATGTGGAAAAAAGAGCGCTCTTTTTAAAAGAAATTGAAGAAAATGTTGGCCGGTAGATACTTCTATCGGCTTTTTACTTTTACAAGAAAATAACAATTGCTTTCCCGATTTATATAGTACAATACAAAGTAATTAATTTGTTTTAAAAGCGGCTGTATTATAGTTGCGTCGAAAAGGTAACGATAAGAGTAAAAGGGATTTTGGTGCTTATATGATTTATGTAGGTTTAACAAGCTGGGGAGACCATCCATCACTATATTTTAATGAAAGCACATCTTCAAAATATAAATTAGTTGATTATAGTGCGCATTTTCCAATCGTCGAGGTAGACTCGGCTTTTTATGCTATTCCGAGTGTTGCGAACGTTGAAAAGTGGTGTAAAGAAACCCCTGCTTCTTTTCGATTTGTCGTTAAGGCTTATCAGGGTATGACGGGTCATTTACGCGAGGATTTACCATTCGACACGAAAAACGATATGTTCGATGCTTTTAAAGAGGCTATTCAAGCATTCCATAAGCACGGAAAGCTAGGCTTAATATTGTTTCAATTTCCACCTTGGTTTGATTGTGAACCAATGAATATTAATTATTTACGATATATTCGTCAACAGCTTCCGAATGAACGTATTGCGATTGAATTTCGTAATCAAACGTGGTTTCACACACAAATGCAGGATAAGACTTTGCAATTTTTACAGGAGATGCGTTTTATTCATACAATATGTGATGAGCCTCAAGCTGGGGTTGGCAGTATTCCTTTTGTGCCGGAAATAACGCATGAAGATGTGCTAATTCGTATGCATGGGCGAAACCTTTTTGGCTGGAGAAATATTGGAAATACAGAAAATTGGCGTAAAGTCCGTTTTTTGTATGATTATTCAAAGGAAGAGCTTATGTGGCTTGCTGAACAAATTCGACTACTAGAGAAGCGTGCCAGAAATATATATGTCCTCTTTAATAATAATTCAGACTATCATGCAGCTCCAAATGCTAAAGCATTATTAGCACTATTAAACATCGAGTTTAAGGAGCTATCACCGAAGCAATTAAATATATTTGAAGGGGATTTACAATGATATTTCTTGTACTATTTTTCATTGCTGTATTGGCAGGTATTGTCGGATCTTTAGTTGGACTTGGTGGGGGTGTCATCCTTGTACCAGCGACTATATTTTATGGGATTACACTTGGCTATATGCCGGATATGACACCACAGAGAGTAGTTGGATTATCGGTTATCATGATGGTTTTTACAGGGCTATCGTCAACGATTTCCTATATGAAGGGACATCTGGTTGATTTTAAAGCAGGCTGGATTTTTTTCATAGGTAGTATTCCAGGAACAATTATTGGTGCAAACCTTAATAAAGCGTTAGATTTGCCCTCATTCAACTTATATTTCGGTATTTTACTTATTTTCTTAGGAATTGTATTATTAGTGCGAGATAAGATAAGACCTGTTAGTTGGTTTGTGAAAAATGGTCATAAAACGACGTATGTAGACAATGAAGGAAAAGAGTCAATCTATGGTTATCCAATTTGGTTTGCACTATTATTTTCTGTATTAGTCGGAACAATTTCAGGCTTGTTTGGAATTGGGGGAGGGTCTTTAATTGTACCAGCAATGGTTATTTTATTCTTATTCCCACCACATATAGCGGTAGCAACAAGCATGTTCTTAGTGTTTTTAACGTCACTTGTCAATTCAGCAAGTCATATATATTTAGGAAATGTACCTTGGCTTTATACATTACCCGTTATAGTAGGGGCATATATTGGAGCAAAACTTGGCTCGGAGCTTAACAAGAAATTAAATTCAAAAGCATTAGTAATGGCATTGCGCATCGTCTTATTATTACTAGGTATTCGATCTATTGTTGATGCATTACTTTAAAAAGGTGGTCCTTGCGGATGGAAAAAATCCATATTTTTCACACGAACGATGTGCACAGTCATTTTCAGTATTGGCCACGTATGCAGGCATATATAGAGGCGCAACGCAGTTTGCTAGCAGGCAAGGGCGAGGCGAGTTTTCTGATGGATGTTGGCGATTTTTTAGATCGCTCGAATTTATATACAGAGGCTACATTAGGTAAGGGCAATGTCGAGCTATTAAACGCAGCGCAATATGATGTCATAACAATTGGAAACAACGAAGGCATCACATTAGGGTATGATGATTTATTCCATTTATATGACGAAGCATCGTTTGAGGTTGTCGTAGGGAATTTTCATTCGTTAAAGGGGGAGAATCCCAAATGGCTAAAGACGCATACGATTTTGGAAACAGCAAGGGGCACGAAGATTGGCGTTGTCTCAGCAACGGCTCAGTATGAGCAATTTTATAGAGAATTGGGCTGGGCAGTAAGTGATGCCAGGGCATCGATCAAAGCGCAAACACAGCAGCTACGTTCGGTGGTGGATGTGTTAGTGTGTTTATCACATCTAGGGGTTACTGAGGATGAGTTACTAGCGAATGAATGTCCTGAATTAGATGTTATTTTTGGCGCACATACACATCATTATTTCGAAACAGGCAAATTAGTTAATGGTGTTTTGTTGACCGGGGGTGGTAAGTTCGGTCAATATGCGGGGCATTTGACGATTTACTATGATCACGCACAGCAAGGTATTGTTAAAGTGGAAGATGAATTGCTTGAAACGGCGTTGTTACCTGCTATTCCAAATGAGCAAAATCTTGTGCATAAGCTTTATTTACAGGCGAAGGAAATGATGAGTGAGCCACTTTTTCAGACGCATAAAATGTATTCAAAGGAATGGTTTCACTACTCACCGTTAGCGAATTTATTTGCGGAGCTGATTTTAGCGCATACCGATGCAAATATCGCGATGTTCAATGCAGGTATTTTCATTCAGTCACTTGAAAAGGGTAATGTGACGGCAGCTGACTTACATGAAATGCTACCGCATCCAATTAATTTATGTGTCATTGAAATTAAAGGGAGCGAGCTAAAGGAAATCTATATGCAGGCGCAAAATGAGGAATGGCCAAATCTTCAATTGAAGGGGTTAGGATTCAGAGGTGTTGTTTTCGGGAAGCTTTTGACATATAACTTCCATATGAATAAACATCGTGAATTGTTTGTTCAGGGGGAACTAGCAGATTTAAATAAAACCTACAAAATGGTAACGCTCGATTTATTTACTTTTGGATTCTTTTTTCCAAATTTCAAATATATGAAGAAACAGTATTTCCTACCAGATTTTTTAAGAGATGTATTTAAAGAAGGATATGTTCAAAAAAAGTGTACATAATTTTTTAACATTTCTTTCAATTGGTTCAAAAATTATATTATAATGTAGCTATGTTTAACTAGGAATGGAGTCTATAGTTATATGCGATTAATTTCAATAAATATACTAAAAGAAAATATGGTCATTGGTCGTACAATTTGGAACGAGGCGGGCCATCCTTTATTACAAAAAAATGCGATTGTCACGGCAGGTATCGTCCTAAGGCTAAAACAATTAAACATTAAATATTTATACATTGAAGACGCGATTTCAAATGGTATTGAGGTTGAAGAAATAGTAACCGCGGAATCTCGCAATAAAGCGGTTAAGCATATACAAAATTCATTCAAGGAAATTAAAGAAGCAAAGGGCAAGCAAGCTACGTATATTTTAGATCAGCATTCTAAGATAATCGGCTCGATTGTTGATGAACTTTTAAATACAATTACAGCGAATAATGAGATGCTTATGATCTTATCTGATGCCTATTTATACGATGAATATTTATATCAACATTCATTCCATGTATCAATGTATTCGATAGCAATTGCCAAAGAATTGGGCTATAGCTATGAGGATCAGCGTTTAATTGGAATAGGTGCTATACTCCATGATGTTGGCAAACTAGTTATTCCAATCGAGATTTTAAAGAAGCCTGGAAAATTAACGAATGAAGAATTTGAAGAAATGAAGAAACATACGACTTATGGTTTTGATTTACTACGCAATTTACATTCGGTTTCACTCCTTGTGGCTCACTGTGCCTTCCAACATCACGAACGAATTGATGGAAGTGGTTATCCAAGAAGCTTGAAAGAAGCTGAAATCCACCCGTTTGCGAAAATAATTGGCGTAGCAGATGTATTTGATGCAATTACATCAAATCGAGTTTACCGTGGTAAAATGTTACCGTGCGAAGGTATTGCAGTCATTGAATCTGCAAGTGGAACAGGTTTTGATAAACGAGTAGTTGATGCATTTAAACGCTGTATCGTCCATTATCCAAATGGATCGATTTTACGTCTTTCTGATAATCGACGGGGGATTGTGGCAAGGCAAAATATGCAGAAGTCAACACGCCCATTTGTACGTATTTTTGAAGAGAACGGGGTATTGTTACCAGCAACATATGAATTAGCATTACATGAAAACGTAGGTATACATATTTTAAAAGTTGAGCCTGATTTTCAATCAGAGCCCGTATAATTGATTCCCCTACTTCATAAACTGGAGTAGGGGGATTTTTTGCTTTTACAGAAAAGAAGATCAATAAAATACCGTCCTCGTCGAAAAAAAAGGCATAATTTATTTGTTCTTATAATAGTCAGTATATTTCTAATGGTGTTTGCTTTTTTATATTTTATTAATATGAGGCTAATGCCTACTTATCTTGAGTATGCTGAAGTTCAAACTGAAAAAATTGCATCGTATGTTTTGAATAAGGCAATAAATGCTCGTACAACAGATGTACTTGATGTAAATGATATTATTGTCGATTTACCACCAGGTACATCAGATATGGTTACAACGAAATTTAATACTGAAATTATTAATCGTGTTCGAGCAGAAACGGCGTCGCTCGTGAAGCAATATTTGGAAGAGGCAGAGCACGGGGATTTATCGAATTTGCCTAGCCTTCAGTATGTTGAATATGATGTAGGGGAAATGCAGGCAGGAGATGGAATTGTGTTTTTCGTGCCACTTGGGCAGGCAGCTAATTTGCCGATTATCGGGAACTTAGGGCCTAAAATTCCGATTCGCTTTCATTTAATCGGCAATGTTCACACGAATGTAGAGCAAGAAATTATTGAGTTTGGGATTAATAATGCATATGTTGAAGTGGCGGTTCATATTGAGGTTAACGTTCAAATTATTGTTCCATTTTCAAGTAAGTCGGCCACAGTGGAGGAATCAATTCCAGTAGCGATTGGATTGATACGCGGAACAGTGCCAAATATTTATACAGATGGTGATGGTGCACAGCCATCGATTGAGGTTCCAGTAAAATTTGATTAAAGGGGAAGAAAAACAACGCTATCCATGTGAAACGTTCTAAACTATAATGAAGCTATAGCGACTTGAAATAGGCCAAAAAATTTCAATAATGTTCATTGAAGAGGTGGTGTTAGAAATGGTAGTAGTAGAGGGTTTTGCATATGAGGTGCTTGAAGATATACGCGAAGGCTTCATAGAAGAGGATTTCATCGGGCGCTACTCTGATATTTTAGCGAAATATGATTATATTGTTGGCGATTGGGGCTACGGTCAACTTCGATTAAAAGGCTTCTTTGACGACAAAAATCAAAAATCTACATTCGATACAAAATTTAGCACGTTTGAGGATTATTTATACGAATACTGCAACTTTGGCTGTGCGTACTTTATTTTAAAGAAAATAGGTAAGGCTGAGTCAGTAGCCCTACCATCTACTGAAGAAGTAGAACAAGCTGAAATACAACAAGAGCTAGTGGAAGAGCCGCAAGCCTAATCTGAATATAGAAAAATGCACAACGCTAATAAATTAGTGTTGTGCATTTTTTGCATCTAGCCTAATAGCTCACGTAAATAGTCACGTAAATCCTCGGTATCTTCTTCTGTGCGATTGTATACTTGCTCTAGATATCCAGGCTCCTCAACATCATCTGAGCCAATAATTGCAAAACGGCCAAATTGAATATCTAAAACAAGCACCTTCCCAAAAAATCTGCCCGATTGTAAAATGGCTAAATCATATCTTTGCGTCTTTCCAGCAAAGCTCACAAATCTCGTTTTTGTATCTTCTACATCATCATATAAGAAAAATCGTTCCATTATGTTTGAAGCCCCTTCCATCGTTACACTTTATGGTACTATATAAATGAAAATACTATCAACTGTTATTAATCGATGGGAGGGTTCTCGATGTATTTCGTAGACCGCACAAAAATCACAAAAAATTTAGCTCACCTAGATTCGCTAGTCGAAATCTTTGAGCAAGAGCAAGACTGGCACAAAAATGATGTAACAAAATTAGCACTCCAACGCATTGGCCATAATGTAATGGAAGCAATGATGGATGTAGGGAATGTTATGATTGATGGCTTCATCATGCGTGACCCAGGAAGTTACGATGATATTATCGACATTTTAGTAGATGAAAAAGTAATACCAACAGAAATGGACGCACCTTTAAAAGAAGTAGTTGGCCTACGTAAAATGATTGTGCGCGAGTTTTTAGATGTTAACAATGAAGAAATCGTGCGCGTATTAAAGTCCAATCTACCAGCTTTAAAGCAATTTTCAAGTAAGGTAGAGGTATATTTAACAAATGAGCTTGGACCGGTATCTGCATTTTTACCGGAAGAGAAGTAAGATGAAGCAATACAAGGCATATTGTTTTGATTTAGATGGTACAGTTTATCGCGGAAAAGATGCAATTCCTTCTGCAGTGGAATTTATCCATCGTCTTCAAAGTAAGGGCATAGAACCATTTTACGTAACGAATAACTCGTCGAAAACGCGACAACAATTGCAAGATGCACTCGCTTCTATTGGGATTACTGCGCCAGTGTCACATATTTATTCCAGTGCACTAGCCACAGCTAGGTATATTCAACAGCAGTATAGTAATGCGTTGGTAGGTGTAATCGGGGGTGATGGTATTCGATCGGCATTACAAGAAGCCGGTGTCACTATTTCAGAGTACGAGCAGGTCGATGCATTTGTTATGGGGATAAATCGTAAAATTACATTTGATGAAATTACTGCTGCATGTCGTATCGTTCAAAATGGAGCACAATTAATTGGCACAAATGAAGATGTGAAATACCCAAGTGAAAAGTATTTTTACCCGGGTAATGGATCTTTTGTGCAATTAGTGGCAAATGTGGCGAACGTTGAGCCAATTTTTATCGGAAAGCCTTCACCGGTCATGTTAAATTTAGTTGAGAAAGAGCATAATTTTAATAAAGATGAAATGGTCATGATTGGAGATAATTACGATACCGATATACTTTGCGGAATCCGATTTGGCTGTGATACAATCCATGTTAATACAGGTGTAACGAGTAGTGAAGAAGTAATGTTAAAGCAAGTAACACCGACTTATTTAGTGGAAGATCTAACTTATTTATAGGTGTGGAAAAGGTACGTGATTTTTATATCACGTACCTTTTTTTATTTCAGTTCTATAATTTTAATGTGAATATGGAAGTACATGAAATTGGGTATTTTGTATCTTGTCTAAAAATGTAAAGAGTTTTTGGAAAATTTCATAAAATTTATTGTGTTTAATTCTCTTGTATCCAAGAAAATAGTTATGTTAAAATGAATTAGGTTTTACATAACACAACATATGGTACTAGTTAAAACTAAAATAATACTACATATAGAGAATGATGTAAAAGTTGTTAAAGCACGACGTTAAGCGGTATGTGGCGTATTTTGTCTGTTTTTGCTTATTGGATAGAGTTAGAAAAGTGCCATTAAATATTAGAAAATTGAAAAAATGAATTGGAGAGATTTTTAATGATGAAATTATACACAAAAACGGTTTGCCCAAAATGCATGTTAATTAAGTCCGAGTTAAATGTTGCTGGATTAGAGGGGCAGTATGAAATGATTAATATCGATCACGATGATAGCGCGAAGGAAAAAATCGTAAATGCAGGTTTTATGACAGTTCCAATTTTAGAAATTGGCGATCAATTGATCCATGACTTTGCAGAAATGAATACTTATATCACGAACTTAGTGGCACAATGATCCTTTTTGCTAGTCGAACAGGCAATGTGCGTAATATCGTATCGAAGTTGCAGATACCTAGCATTGAACTATCAGCAGAGTTAATTTACAAGGAGCCATATATTCTGTTTACGTATACAGATGGCTTAGGGAGTGTTCCGGAAGTAGTTGAGCGTTTCTTAGAAAAGAACTATCAAAATTGCCGTGGCATTATTGCTAGCGGCAATTCTAATTTTGGGCATCATGTATTTTGCCAGTCAGCAAATAAGATTAGTGAGCGATATAAAGTACCAATTGTGCGCAAGATTGAGCTTCGTGGCTTCCAACAAGATTATGATGCAATTCAGGCGTTTTACCAAAATGAATTTTCAATGGAGGCTATCCGATGAAAGAATACTTAAAACTTAATAATGAAGTACTTAACAGTTATAGCTCAACAGGCATCCTTGATGTTGTGAAGGATAAAGAGGCAACGCGAAGGTACTTCCTAGAAAATGTAAATGTGCGCATGCGCTACTATATAGATTTAGAAGAAAAGTTAAAATACTTAACTTCAGAAGGCTATTACGAAGAAGAATTCCTAGAAATGTATTCGGGCAGTTATATTAAAAAGCTATTTAAGACGGCGTATGATTATAAATTCCGTTTCCCTTCATTCATGAGCGCCAGCAAGTTTTATGAAAGCTACGCAATGAAGAGTCGTGATGGCAAAGAGATACTTGAGAAGTATGAGGATCGTATCGTCATTATTGCCCTTTACTTAGCGCAAGGTGACGAAGAACTTGCTGAGAGGGCCGTACGCAACATTATGGAGGCGTATCAACCGGCGACACCAACTGCTTTAAATAGTGGGAAAATGGCGCGTGGGGAGCTTGTGAGCTGCTTTAAACTATCAATTGATGACACGATGAACTCAATCGCTGAAAATATAGGTTACTGCTTAGAACTTTCGCGTTTAGGTGGTGGGGTAGGGACGCTTTTGACGGATTTACGTCCATTAGGCGATCCAATTAAGGGTATTTTAAATCGTGCAAGTGGCGTAATGCCAGTAGCTAAGCTGCTAGAAAACTCATTCTCATATTCAAATCAGCTAGGTCAGCGTAATGGGTCAGGTGTAGCGTACTTAAATATTTTCCACGGTGATATCGAAGAATTCATTTCATCGAAAAAGCCAAATGCAGATGATAAAATTCGTTTAGCCACGCTTTCTACTGGTGTAATTATTCCTGATATTTTCTTTACATTAATGCAAAAAGATAAAGATGTGGTTCTATTTAGTCCGTACGATATTTACAAGGAATACGGCAAACGCATGTCTGAAATTAGCATGACGGAAATGTATTATGAGCTGCTTGATAATCCAAATATTCGTAAGCTGAAACGGATTAACGCACGAAAGCTGTATACGGAAATTAAGAAAACACAATTTGAATCGGGTTATCCATTCGAAATTTTTGATGATAATGTGAATAACGCTCATCCTTTACGAGGCATTGGGCGCGTGAAGATGTCGAACCTATGTACAGAAATCCTGCAAGTGCAAACAACAAGCGAAATTACTGATATGGATGTGCCAAATGACTACGGCTTAGACGTTTCATGTAACTTAGGCTCACTTGATATTTACAAGGCCACAAAATCAGAAGACTTTGAGGAGCTTGTGGATACATCAATGCGCCTACTGACGAATGTTTCTGAAATGACACATATCAAAAATGTACCGTCAGTTGCGAAAGCAAATAAATTAATGCATTCTGTTGGACTAGGTGTCATGAACTTGCATGGCCATCTAGTGCAGGAGAACATCATCTATGGTTCTGCAGATTCAATTGAATTTGTGGATTACTTTATGGAAGCATTAAACTTTTACTCATTAAAAGCGTCGATGCTGATTGCAAAAGCAAAGAAAAAATCATTCCATGGCTTTGAGCTAAGTGAATATGCAAATGGTAACTATTTCAATCCATATATCGGAAAAGCGGCAGTACAGCCAAGCGCGACAGTTCAAAAAGCATTAGGGAATGTACCAGTCATTACTGCTGAAATGTGGAAGCAGTTAAAAGCGGAAGTAATGGAGCATGGTGTTTATAATGCGTACCGTCTAGCAGTTGCGCCAACAGGTTCAATTTCATATATCCGAAGCTGTACAGCATCAATGGCGCCAATTACGGAAAAAGTAGAAATTCGCGATTATGCAGATAGTCGTACGATTTATCCAATGCCATTTATGAATAATGACAATAAGCATTTATACGTGGAAGCGTATGATGTAGAGCCATATAAATTAATTGACTTATATGTAGCAGCCCAAAAACATGTTGACCAAGGGATTTCGATGACACTTTACGTAACGGATCGTTGGACAACAGAACAACTTGCTAAAGTGTATGTTTATGCATGGATGCGCGGAATTAAGACGATTTATTATGTGCGTCAGCGTCTACAAACATTAGAGGAGTGTGTATCATGCTCGATTTAAAACAGAAGCAATTCGAAGCCGTTAACTGGAACAAACCAACGAGTGAACTGGCTAAGGTTTTCTGGGACCAGCAATGGAAGCAAATGTGGTTTCCAGAAGAAATAGCGGTATCGAAGGACTTGAAGCAATGGAAAGATTTCGAGCATCAAGATACATATAAAAAAGTATTCGGTGGCCTCACGCTGCTTGATACGTTGCAAACAAATATCGGAATGAATGAAATTGCCAAGTACAATCCAGATCATCAGGAAAAAGCTGTATTAACGGTGTTCGGCGCATTTGAAGCGATTCACGCAAAAAGCTACTCGTATATTTTCACAACACTATGCAATAACGATGAGATTGACCAAGTATTTGAATGGGTGAAGAAAAATGAATACCTACAATACAAGGCAAATAAAATTGCTGACGTTTATAGCGCAATTAAAGAGGATGATTTAGAATCTCTTTGGAAGGCGAAATTTGCATCCGTAATGCTAGAGTCATTTTTATTCTACTCAGGCTTCTTCTTCCCACTTTATTTAGGGGGACAAGGGACGCTACGTAATTCAGCTGAGGTTATTTCGTTAATCCTACGTGATGAATCAATTCACGGTGTGGCAGTTGGCTATTTTGCGCAAAATATATTCAAAACATTCACGCCGCAAAAACAGGATGAACTGAAAATTTGGGGCTACGAGCTTCTGCTTGATCTTTATCAAAATGAAATGAAATATACGGACGATATTTATGCGGAAACAGGTCTTTCACCAGACGTTAAAGCGTACGTGCGTTATAATGCCAATAAAGCGTTAATGAATCTTGGGTTAGACACAATGTTCCCAGAAGAGGAAATTAACCCGATCGTAATGAACGGAATCCGCAATGAAGGCTCAACTTATGACTTCTTCTCTCAAAAAGGCTCAACTTATGCAATCGCAAAAGTTGAACCGATTACAGATAGCACATTTGATTTTAGCTTCATGGATAAAAAGTAAAAGAGGAGCACTTAAAAATGACGACATTTACAAATAAACTACAAAATCACGTGAAGGATTTTCACGAGGCATTCTCACATCCAGTAGGGGAAAAGCCACAACCAGTTGATCTTGAACGCGCGATTAATCGTAGCGTTTGGACTGCGGAAGAATGTATTGAATTCATCGCGGCATCTTGTAGTAATCAAGATGAATTTAAAGTGGCCTATGAAAAGTTCGCTGCTGGTATGGCAAAAGCCTATGAAAAGTCTTTAAATGGTGAGTTCGCAGAAACAGACGAAGAAAAAGTAATCGCACAAGCAGATGCTTTAGCAGATCAGCTTTACTTCTCATTCGGCTCAGCGGTAGAAATTGGCGTAGATATTGAGCCTGTATTTGATATTGTACAATCAGCCAATATGTCGAAGCTTTTTACAGATGAAAACGGCACTAAATATGCCAAATGCCGTGAAGATGGTAAAATTTTAAAATCGCCTGACTTTTATAGCCCAGAACCATTTATAAAAGAAGAAGTATTGAAGCAAATAAAGTAATTAAAAAATCACGCCGCAGCGAGTATTTCCGCTGCGGCGTGATTTTTTTATTGGGGTAGCTTGGACTTTAATAGTCAAACGTTTTCTATTGTTTCAAAGCCCCTGTTACCACAAAGGATTTTCATCTATATATTCATATATTTTCTTTGTTAATTCAGTTGGGGTATCGGCTTCTACGATCTCGCCGTTTACCATCGCATATAAACTGCGCTCGCATTTCGTGCAATAGCTTAAACAGCCACTTTCTAATAAATCGATATTAGGATCTTTTTCGAGTTCATCGTAGGATTCTTGAGCGCCATTTACTAAATTACTAATACAAAATTCTACCATTGGATTCATTGCAGTCACCTCACTCATTAGCAATGCTACTTGGTTTTTTTGCGTTCGTCAACGAACAAGTATTTTTTTTGTGAAATGTTTCACAAAAATTCATGCAAAGATATTGTGAAATTAATCACAATCGTTTATACTCTTTTATGGATAGTTTGTGAACATTTAAATTTTACGTACAACAGGGGAGATCATTATGAAAAAACTAGTACTTCTTGGCGGCGGATATGGGAATATGCGTGTATTATTACGCTTACTACCAAGTTTTCCAACAGATGTTGAAATTACAATTGTAGACCGCTCACCATTCCATAGCTTAAAAACTGAATTCTATTCGCTTGCTGCGGGTACATCTACAGATAAAGAGATTCGTGTAGATTTCCCAGAGCATGATCGTTTAAACCGTGTATATGGTGAAATTACGCGTATTGACCGTGAAGAAAAGAAAGTTTACTTATTTGATGGAACTGAAATTGATTATACAGATTTAATCGTAGGCCTTGGCTGTGAAGATAAGTATCATGGTGTCCCAGGGGCTGATGAATTCACATATAGTATTCAAACAATCTCGAAATCTCGTGTTACATTTGAAAGATTATGTGGTTTAGCACCAGGCTCAACAGTTGCAATTATTGGTGCAGGTCTTTCTGGCATCGAGCTTGCAAGTGAATTACGTGAAAGCCGTGCCGACTTAAATATAAAATTATTTGACCGTTCAAAACGTATTTTACGCGACTTCCCGGAGAAGTTAAGTAATTATGTTAAGTCTTGGTTTGAAAAGCATGAAGTTGAAGTAATCGCTGAATCAAATATTACACGTGTTGAAGCAAATCGTTTATACAACCACGATCAAGTGATTGAAGCAGATGCCATTGTTTGGACTGCTGGTGTACAACCGGTGAAAATCGTACGTGAAATGGAAGCGGAAAAAGATAAATTTGGTCGTCCAATTATTAATGAATTTTACCATTTACCTAATGACGAAAGCATCTTCGTTATTGGTGACTGTGCATCTTCAACATTACCACCAACTGCACAACTTGCTGAAGAGCAAGCTGAACGCGTAGTGAAGGTTTTAAAAGCGCGTTGGGCAGGCCAATCTACTCCGAAGCTTTCAGATATTAAAATGAAGGGCTTCATGGGTTCTTTAGGCAAGAAGCAAGGTTTCGTGCATTTGGCAGATACAACTGTAACAGGACGTATTGCTCGTTTAATGAAATCAGGCTTACTTTGGTACTATAAAAAGCAAAATAACTAATTAATAAAAAATAGCCCGTTCTGTCAGAAAAATGACAGAGTAGGCTATTTTTTATATGGCTCTATTATATTTGTTGGGATTTTTTTCATACAATTGAGTAAAAAGAAAGAGGATGTTTTAGGTACTTCAGCATCAACCATGCTTTTTACCGGAAGGTAGAATAAACGTAGAATTCAGAGTTTTTAAAAGCGATTAAGACGTTTAGAATGGATTTTTAGAAGGAATTAATAATACTTCAAAGGAATGCATGATTTAGAAAGCATGACATGTTAAAGCAAAGATTTTATTCAGTAGAGTATATAAAATGCGCGCGAATACCTTGAATAGTGCTCGTTGATTGGAGCGGAGGGGGCCCGCGACTTCCAGGGGATCAGCAAATTTATTTGCGACGAGTAATCGCAGGAGC
>JAZLIT010000253.1:0-26067 GCA_045617525.1 Solibacillus sp.
TATTTAACTTCCATATTCCCTTTTAAAATCTTTTATTTTCAATACTAGCTTTGAATGCCTATTATCAATAAATACTATAGGATCTACGCCACATATCATTCCAAGCATTTTTGGAGGTAGATATAGATTATAGTACGCTGCAAAAGAAACGGTAGACATTAAAAATTCGGAACTAAATCGTTAGCTTCCTCTTCCATTTGCTTCTATTCCTCTTTATCAAGTTCTTAAGAATTAATATTTTGGTGTAAAGCCCAATGTGCTATTTTAAGGACAATGCTAAATTGTTATTTATAAAAAGAGCCTGAATCACCTGTAGCTATCACAAAATACTCAGTAGTATTAATTATATTCATACTACTAAAAACATCAACTTTATCTTGTTGATACTCCATATTAATAGTGAAGCTGATTTAAATGTCGATCCAAATTTGCACGTATCCCTAAAATCCCACCTAGAAGGGCTGCTGTAATTCGAACAGGCTTTTTAAAACCCCTTACTTCTTCGTATAACGCTTTCAATCTTTTTACATACTGTCTTATCCCCTTTATTCCAATCCACTGTTTTAATGCCATTTATATGCTTCTGGACAGATGTGTAGAATTATAAAAAAGATTGATCGTTTAAAACAAAGCTCGATTATTTAATATAAAGATTGATAATTTGTAATATAGTTTGATAAAAATTCTGTTTTGATTTTTCCTGGTTCAGCAATCGGGACAGATTGTGAAGCAACCATTTTAAATAAAACTGAATATAAATGACATGCTAAAAAAATACTGTGGAAAAATTTAATCATTATTTTGCTCATGATAATAAGTTTATTGTATTATTTTTTATTAAATGAACTAATAAGGCTGTTCCAGTGAGTAAAGCTACTTCACTATTAAATTTATAGTAAGTATAACTTCCAATCCACGAACCAAAGGCTCCTCCCAAAAAGAAAATAGTCATACCAATAGTCGGAGCTAACAAAACTCCAACTATTGCAACAAATCCAAATAATGCAATTTCATTATTTGAAAAATTTAATGGCTCAGACCTTAATAACATTGGTATTATTGTCCAATAAAGACTAAATGTTGCGAATAAACACGTGTGATAAAAAGCTCTTTCGTCTTAAATCTTAGCCTTAGCTACTTATGTGTAATCACTTGAAAGATGTTCAAGTGTCTCATAATATGTCCCTCTTTCTCCTTACGTCGCTGCATATCTCGATTAATATATCAGTCACTTAAAACATTCCACTTAACCGACCATTCATGACGTCCCAGAGAAAAAGGACTGACAAATGGCTTTTTCTCAATTTAAACAGTCCTTTCTACTTTTATTTTTTCTAAAAATCTATATAGGGAAATTAATATTTATCGTTTTTTATCTATTTCCACCTTTAATCACACCACAACATCGCTATACACGCTTACTAGACAAGACTTTGAAGACAAGCTATATTGATAAAAAGGAGGGAGACAAATGGACCCAACAACTTGCCGAGAACATATTTTAATTGCAGTTAAGCATATAATCACAACTAAGAATGACAATGAATTTACCATCTTAGAAATACTCGATTACCTAAAACAACAAAATTCACCCTATAAAGAAAGCACCATCCGAACACATATTACTTCTAAATTGTGTAAAAATGCACCTGAGCATCACGCAGTTACCTACAATGACTTCACTCGCATAAAGCCAGGTGTCTACGCTCTAAATAAATAAAATTCTATATTTCTATTTGTATTTTTTTCCCTTTTTCCACTGTTAGTATAATGGGCTCATTACTTTCACAATCTTCGCATGAATCTTATTAGAGCCCTTTGATTCTACTTTTGTAATACGCACTAACACCTTACTGCCCTTCTCAACATGCTGGAACTTTAAATACTGAGCTTAGCAATCCAAGCCTTCTTCTAACGCCCTAAATACACCGTACGCTTAAACACCTGAGACAGTCCCAATATATTCTCCATTTGGTACATAACGTGATAAACATTCAAGGAATGGATTCTCCATCAATGGCTTTCTTGATACTTTAATCTTTTCAGAAGTCATTTCAACAACCTGTACGCGAATATGGTAAGCTGCTATAAATACTGAATTAACTTGATTAACCAGTTAACCCTCCAATAAATGCAAAGATAATCAAATCATGTCTCTGTACTGTATCCCATTTTCAAATATTAGTTCTTTATAATTTCTCACAATCAACATTTACTCCGACTATTCTAAACCCACTCTTCTGATACAAAACTAATTGACCCATACTAGAATCCCCTGTACATAATTCCAACATTATTGCACAACTTTTACCAGCAATTTTAATAACATGCTGTAATAACTACTTACCGATACCCTGGTAAAGCATAGCCACTGCTATATTCATCAATGCAATTATATTCTCTCCAGTAACCTGTAACACAAATACACCAACTACTTTAAATTAATAAATGAACATAACAATCCTCTTTATCTAAAGAAGCATAAATAGATTGCTCAGAAAGATCGTCTAGCAATAACAAATCCAGTGGATAAAGAGCCTCAGCATCCACAGATTTAATAATCATAATACGTCCCCCTAAGAACAGTAATCAATACTACACACCAAAATACGCTTACCCAGAAAACCCACACGTAACTAGAAATATGTTAAGGCAGTTTGGAGTAATAATTTAACCAGAGCTATCAAGCTTTTCATGTATTGGTATTCGTGCATTTGAGCTATCGATTCGGTTGATTAATTCTTTTACGTTCTCTAATGCCGGAGAAGCGATTACATCAGCCAAGTGGTCTTCCATGATTAGCTGAATGTATCTTTTATAGTTTAATTTCGACTGCTGCAGCTCAAATAAAACGTGTTTCATAAATAACGCAATGGTTGTCCAACCTGTTTTACTATTAGGTCCTTTACCGACCACTGTCTTTAAAATACGTTTCGATTGCTTAATTAAAACGTTCAGCGAGCTTTGAGGAATGCCAATTGCTTCACAAATTTGTTTTTGCGTACGCCAAATAAACGGCTCAGCAGTGCTAAATTCAGCCGTTAAGTATTCTACTAAATCATTCTCCCATTCTTCAAAATGGCTATTCTGACGGTCCTCACGAGCCTTTTTAAACTTATACCAGCCCTTGCCAGCTAACTTTACCTCGAACGTTTTGTTTGGGACATACGTTGCTAGTAGTTCCTCTACATACTCCTTTGCTGGTCCATTATATTTACCTGAATAGGCTGATTCAAGGACTGCTGTCATTGTTGAACCAGAAAGTGGGTGCTTCATTCGGTAGTTAAACTCATCTAGGAAATTCACTGTTTCTTCCTTTGACCAACCTTCTTGAAGGCATATTAAAGCAAGCGTAAACAGTGTGTTATTACGCCCAATTTGCCCTTTTTTCCCCTTAATGTCTACAGCATGTACAAGTGCATCAAACCACTCTGTACGCATAATTGAAATCCAAGTAGCTCCTTTTGAAGGCACTACAAATAATGGGCGTTTGATATCGTCATCTTGTCGCATCGACCAGTTAATAAGCTCTGCCATCGAATATGTATTATCTAATTGATTAAAAATAAGATTTGAAGGCTTTGGCACTCGGAAAAAGCCGAAATCATTACAAAATGGATCTGCCTCAACCGACTTTAAACTTCGCTTCAAGTTATCACTAATACGCTTAGCTACCTTTAAACCTTTAAAATCATTCTTATTCGAAATAAATATTGGCTGTGACAATGCAAAATAGACCTGGTAGCCACGAGTCGTCGCCACGATTAACGTAGGTAGACCAATCGAATCCTCTAAACAAGCCATTAAAATATCTTCACGAGAATATTTATTTGTATCAATATCGACCACAAAGGTATTGATTTGTAAAAGATTGCGCTCCTCAAATCCTCGAATATAACGGCGCTCAGCATCCTTATATGTATACGTTCGATAAACATTCGGTGTGAAATGCGTTAGCTGTGCTGCATCTTCCAATAAAGTTTCTTTCGATGTAATGATGTAGCCTTTCACACCATGGTCTGTAAAATCATCCTTTTTACGAACAGCAAAAATAGCCCCTTTTTTTGAGCGCTTGTCTTGTTTGCTTGCTTCCACTTGTTTTGGTAAAGAAGCTTTCGATCCAATCGGTCGATATTTTGTGATACCTTGATGTAAAAGAACATCGAATAATTCTAAATGGTCTACTTTCTGTACACTAGCTGTCTGCATTTCATTTCACCTACTTATCTCTAAATCTAGTTAGAGATAAGTATAGTAAATGCACTTAGTCGAAAATGGCCTTCTCTAAGAGTAAAATCGACCAAAAATCGACCACCCCTGAGCCTTAGAGCCACAAGGATTTAAGGCACTTCGGGAAAAAATGGTTTGTATGACTACTGGACGGAAATATCGACCATTTCTCGACCACCTAGACCTACTTTATTTAAAAACGAACAACTATAAACCTTGATATAAAGGGCTTTATATGAAAAAAACGAACCATTTGTATGATTGTCGGACGAACTTAGTATGACTGCTGGACGGAAAAAGGTATGATTACTGGACGGATTTCCGGTCTATTTTGGTCTATTTTTTCGTCCACTGTTGTTGGTATTTTGGACAAATCGCTTTAAATCAACAACTATTGTATGACTGTTGGACGGAAAAAATATTTTTGTATGACTACCGGACGGAAACTTCGACCACAAAATGAACCATTACTATAACTGTTGGACAGGAATATCGACCATTACCATGATCATTTGACGTACTTTTGTAGATTTTATTTAAACATAGACCATTACTAGGCTCAATGGACGTAATTCAACGTTCTTAGACCAAATATAGACCACTTTGTATAGCTAACGGACATAAATTATCATAAAATAACCCAATACCCTTGGTTTTACCTATAAAATCAACAATTATCGACCATTAAGTATGGCTGTTGGACGTATTTTGCAGAAAATTATTAGGAAATGGACGGTTATCGACCATTTTCAATGATTTTAACGGCAGTATTTACTCTAAAAACTTTAATCATCATTACAAACCGTTGTAATGGTCTAATTTTTAGTGTTTTTCTCAACCAATTTGCTATAATTGTAGCAAAAGAACTGTCAGTGAGGTGTTTTATTTGAGCCTAAATGATTTACCAGAACGTATGGTCATCAAGCAGCAATGGCTGCCATTAGCTCTATATCAAGAAGCAATTAGCTTCTTTTCTAAATATGATGCTGCTAAACAGTGGCAGATGGAGGCAGAGAACATAGCCAACGATCCTGCCTACCAGGTATCTAAAAGCTTTAAAGCTCTTACAGAGTGCATATTTACAACGCTTTTACAAGGAAGACCCGTTACAAAAGCTCTTTTAAGAGAAGCTTTTGTTGATTATATCGATACGATTGTATATGAAGTCGAACCATTTCTATTAGAAGAGGACCAACTACTACACAAAGTGGTCAATAATAAACCAGGAGTGACTCAAAATGAACCACTTACTGAAAATCAGTCCGATCAATTATCTCTACTAGAAGCTACTGAAGAAGCTCTTGATAATGAACGAATCTTTACTACCCTGAACTCACAGTATTTATTAATGCGAGATACCGTATCTTCAAATAAGAAATTTAGTGAACAGGAAGATGGTGTTTATATGTCTGAGATGATTGATACTAAAGGTGAATTACGTGGTACAGCTGAGCTTCGTAAAGATACAATTTCCTTACCTGATCAAGACCAGGAGAAACTCTGGCTTTCGCTCGTAGAATCGACGATAAACGCATTTGACGAGCTTACAGCGGATTTACTCGATATTATTTCACACATGTGGGTGCTTCAGGAGAAGGATGAGGACGGCTATATTGATTTCCATAGTGATGCTGTATTAAAACTACGTCATGAAAATGCAGATAGTAAGCAGCTCATCATTCGTGAGCGTGACCGTTTCAAAATTATGAAGCGTGTCGCTGCCCTTTCATCTATTTGGATTTCTATGCGTGAGAATAACGTAAAGGTTGTTAATAAAGAAGTGATTAAAGAGGATGAGGAATATGATTTTACGACTTTCCATCGTATGTTTGATATTAATAACGTAAAAGTAGCCTACGATAAAAAGACTGGGGAGCCAAAGGGCATCTACGAACTTAAAATTAAACCAGCCCCTATTCTTCGTACGTACTTTGATACATCACTTCAAACATTCGTACCACTTGATTTAAAAATCATTCAGTACAGCTATCATACCCAGCGTGAGCTAAAACGATTAGGTCGTTATTTAAGCTACCAGTGGAAGGTGCGTACGCTTTCTCGTAACTTGAAGCAGCCTTTTAAGGTACGTACAGTGGTCGAAACATTAGACCTACCTTCAAGCTACAATGGTGTCGTTGTGCGTGAACGATTAGAGCAAACGCTAGATGATTTAACTCGTGATGGCATTATTGCTGAGTGGTATTATGAGGAACTGGTCGATGAAGAACGTGTCGGGAAAAGGGACTGGGTTAAGAAGTATTGGGGCGAGCTAAACTTAATCATTTTACCCCCACAGGAAACGATTGAGGACAACCGTAAAAAGTATGGGCAAATGGCTGCACTGCTTGAAAAAGAACGTGCTAAGCAACAATTACTTGATGCTACGGTCGAATTAGAGACAGTAGCAACTACAGCTTCTCGTTCAAAAGACATTCCATTATCACCTGAAAGCCTGGCCGAGCGCATTGATCAGCTGAAGCTAAGCATTCGCTATGTTGCTGGAGAAATGAGCATGTCACATAGTACACTTCTTCGCTATATCAATAAAGAAGGCAAGCGTTATAACAAGGGTAGTATGGATAAGATTCAGGGTTGGTACGAAAAAAATAAAAATAGATAAATAGAATTATAGAAAAGGGGAAAAGCATCTTTTCAAAAAATCCTCCAAGAACTACACTCCTGGAGGATTTTCATTTTATCTAATTAGCACCAATAACAGCACCTGTACGCTTCTCTACAACAGCTAAATTCTATTTTTTGCTAATAGGGTTCCGTCTAAAATCCTTAATGTTGTAAACTCCCATTTTTCTGATTTTATAAAAAAATCGTCTTATTGTTTTATGTATTTCAAAAGACTTTGTGTTTTCTTTTTTCCATAAACTACTCGTAATACATTTTTAAGGTCGTATGTATCCCATTTTTTTAAACTATGCCTTAATAATGAAAGTATTAATACAAACATATCTTCCAAAGTATCAATGTACAATTTAAAATACTTTTTTTCATTCACTTTCGTTAGCCCTTGTTGCTCTGCTGATTCCCATAGAGAATTTGCCAAAATGCGAAGGTCTCCAACCGATACCTCATGACGTCCCTATAGATAAGCCGAAGCTTGTAATAGTGAAAGGGACTGCTTAAAGCGACGGTCACTTGGACGAATTCCTTCATCCATTAACTCTTGTCGAATTTGAGCTAAGGCATCATAAATAGCATCTCCAATTTGAACTGCATCTACGGACTGTTGATGTGTCAGTAGCTCCTCTAAGGTCATTGTTGGAATAAAGGGCTGCTGATTTGATTTCATCATGGCGATAAAACTATGACTTTCCTTAATGTGCTCAACCTCATAGCGTAAAAGGAAACGGTCAAATAAAGCTTCTAACCCTTCTCCCTCCTCGATATATTCGTTAGACGAGCGTCATTAACGGTGAGGCAATTGGTACACCATTGTTATAATAAATACGCTCATTAATTAATGTCAGCAAGCTATTTAAATTCGCTGAATTGGCTTTAAAGATTTCGTCGATAAATCCAAAGTGGCTCATTGGTAGCATTCCATCAATATTACGCACATAACGCCCTTGCTCTAAATCCTTTAATGATAGAACGCCGAATAATTCTTCTGGCGTTGAGTATGGTGTTAAAAGCTGTTGGAAGTAGCTTGAACCTGAAACGATTTTACCTAGCATTGATGAAAGAGTTGATTTACCTGTGCCAGCAGGTCCAGTAAACAAAACATGCTGACGAGCAAGGACACCTGTTAAAGGTGCTTCAATTTCAGCCTCTCGATCAAAAAGTGTTGCGTTTAAACCATCTTGAATTTGTTTTAATTGTGTATCCATGCTGTAATACCTCTATCTATCATTGGCTATGATGGCTTTCTTAATTTATATTTATATTTTTTCCCTTTTTCTATTTATATCTTTTGAGATAAATAGAATTATCTACTTTTCTAAATCTGCTAATTTATCAAGTACACCCATTACCTGCATACGAAGATCGTCTACTTTGTTATCCAGCACATCAGTCTGTAATTCCAAAATAGCTTTGTATTCGTTGTAGCTTTTAGCAACTTTTTTCGCATTGGCCATTGCCTCTTTCAAAGCGAACTTTGTAGCCCCTGGCTTTTGAACAATGCTTTCACAGTTCAAAAGTGCTTTCTTAATATCCTCAGCTACCTGACGATTCACGAGCTCGAGCGGTGATTTAATATCAAATAACGGGATACACGTAGCTGTGCTTTCTTATAAGTCGTTAATTAACGCCGAAAGAGCAAGCAGCTGCTTATCATACGTGTACGGCACACAGTAAATACCACCCGAAGGACGGACACTCGTTGTTGCCATGTGCTCCAAAATACGACCTACAAATTGGCGAATGTTTTGAGAATCGTATAAAGATTTATACTGCTCATAACGTTCACTCGCTTCCTCTGCCCACTGAATCGCAATATGATCCGTTGTTGTCGCATCTACCGAAATCGTATTATCTGACTTTCTTAAAAACAAGCTTTACTGCCTCCGTTTCATAAGCAAGCTTTTTACCTGCTGGGTCCACCCTCTCTACAACAACATTACCTGTGTAAATTTGGCATCTGTCGTGACCTCTCGCGTTAAATAATTGAGATACACATCACGCTTTATTGTCGGTACTTTAGTACGCTTCATCTCCTGTGTCGCTCTACGAAAGGCATCTGATGGTCGAATGGGATTAGGAAGATTTTTCGTATCGATTTGAAAGGCTTGCATCTTTTGCTCTAATTCCTCACGAGAAATTTTCACATGTTAAATGCTATACCAAAATAAATGACCAATACTTCCCTGTCCCTCCGTCTTAGCAACAATTTGCCCAGTTGTTAATTGATTGGGTAATGTCACGAAATCGCTCTCCTTCTAAATGGGTTTTGAAAATACAAAAAAGCCAATCCAGCTACTACGCCGAATTGACTTCTTGTATATATGACACGATGAAACGTGATATATCCAAATGGATTTTAAAATAGGCATGCTAAATAAGCAGCGGGTTTTCGTGAAATTCATTCACAGTTGCAACACTCCAAAAGAGCTTTCAAATGCAGGAAACAAAGCTTTTATGCAATCACATTAAAAATTGAAACATCAATTAGGATTGCAATGCAATAGTATAGCTTGAACTATTGGCATTGAGGGGGGTAAATAGCAACTCCATTTCATTCGATAGACAAATAAACTTAATTTTTATAATTACTTGACAATTTAGATTAAAAAGTAAATAATTGAATTACATTAAATGGATAGGAGTGAATACGATGGATTTATTACTACAACAGTGCAAACTTACACCTCAGCAAAAAAATTTGTTATACAAAGCAATCAATGACGGGAAAGCTAATTTTAATGAAATAATGGATAATATGCCAAAAACTATTACAAAAAAAATATGTGTCATCTTTACAATATGACCTAATTAATGAAGCGATTAGTAACGCTGTTGATTTAAACAAAGAGTTAAATTTAGAAGTAATTCCATCAAAAGCAGGTGGGCATCCATATATCTATGTTCGTGATAACACTAGAAATATTTCATTTGTTATCTGTCGTTTACCTGCTTCTCGCCATATATTCGCTCCTAGTAAGTATAGAGGAGAATTTTCACAAACTAACTTTGACAAATTAATACAATTAGGAGTACGTGAGGAATCGCTTACTGATTTAGACTATCAACAAAGCTTTACCTTTGATGAAGAAACAGTTCCATTTGGAATTATTGTTTATTATGACCAATACAAAGATAAGATTTTTGAAGGAGCATTAAAACCTAGCCAAAGTGAATGGATCTTTAAAGAACGACTTACTTACACACCTTTAGAAAATTTAATTACAACAGAAGAAGTGATTACTCCTAATGGTAATAATGAAAATGACATTCCTTTATCATTTAATAATATATTTCAAAGTGACGAAGATATAGAAATTAACCTTAAAATTTAATAAAGGGGTAACGCTTATGAAAGCTGATTTAAATCCAATTTTCAATCCAAAAAGATTGAAGGAAGCCAGATTATTAAGAGGTTTTAGTATCAGCGAATTAGCCGATAACATTGGAATTTCTAAACAAGCTATATCTCAGTTTGAATTAGGTGAAAGTGTGCCTAAATTAGAAACAATGTTAGCTTTAATAAACACTTTAAAATTCCCGAAAAATTATTTTTATAAGCCTTCCAAAGAACAATATATTGGGAACACATTCTTTAGAGCAAATTCTAAGATGACTAAAAAAGCGAAAGAAATGCAATTACAACGTTCGTATATCGCTTATGAAATTTATGACTATCTAAATCAATTTATAGACTTTCCAAACGTCAATTTACCTAGTTTTGAATCTCCCCAGATATGGAGTGATGAAAGCATTGAAAAGCTAACATTACAACTTAGGGAGTTTTGGGGCATAGGAGAAAATCCAATTAATAATGTAGTACACTTATTAGAAAAAAATGGATTTATTGTATTTTCATTTGATACAGATTCTAACCTTTCTGTTGATGCGTATTATCAGCACCGTGGCGATCGTCCTTTTATATTTCTAGGCAATGATAAACAATCTGCATTTAGACGACAATTCGATGCTGCACATGAATTAGGACACGCTTTATTACATCCTGATATAGACAACATGGATTTATTAAGTAAAGACTCAATAAAAGAAATTGAAGCACAGGCCAACAAATTTGCATCAGCTTTTCTAATGCCTAAAAAACACTTTACGGAGTCTATTAAATCTACATCTTTATTAGATTTCATCGAACTTAAAAAATATTGGAAAGTGTCAATGGCTGCAATTATATATCGTTGCAAAGATTTAGGAATTATCGATGAATCAAGATACACATCTCTTCAAAAACAAATTTCTATGAAAAAAATGAGAATAAATGAGCCGTTAGATAATTTATATCCATTGCCTAAGCCAGTACTAATGAAAAAAGGTATTGAACTATTATTAAAATCTAATTATAAAGGCCCTGAAAATATACTATCCGATTTAAGTTTTCCAAAAGATGATGTAGAAATATTATGTAATTTACCTATTGGAAGTCTGAATTTAAAAACTACAGAGCCAACGGTTAAATTAAATATCCTATAACATAAAAAGTGGAGCCGTCTTCTATTTGACAGCCCCACTTTTTATTTATTCAGAGATATATTTCTTCAACATCATCTTCTCTTCATCCGAAAGCGTTTCAAAATATACTTTCACCATGTCACCCATTAAGTCGTATTGTTTAATACCACGCATTGAGCTTAATAGTTTGATGAAGTTATAGTCATTTTCGTTTGCTTTTAATGAGCCACGTTTTAAATATGCCTTTTCTTCAGGCTTTGCTACTGGTACAGTTACTCCACCGAATAAAGAATTCAATACATCTGCTTCTTCTTTTTCAGCAGCCCCCACTTTTTGTGCTAAGCCTGTTAACTGAGGATCTCCCTTAGAAAATGGAGTTGGGTTCGGGTTGTCCTTTCGCATAATCAATGCCCACCTTTTCAAGAATTTCATTTAATAAATCATCATACATTCGCAGTGCATTTTTGTCATGATGATCAAGTTTACTATCTAAATCAATTGGCGTCTTTGTATAACGCTCAATACGGTCACGAGCTTTAATAATATTTTCATAAGCTAGCTCGCCAAACTCTTCCTTAATGTCCTCTACAACCTCTTTACGCAGTGTTCCTTGACTAGAGAACAGATAAATAATGACACCAGCAAATTGGACTGGTTTCAGCTTCATTGCCTCCATAATGCTACCTAATGTGTTCGTCGTATCTTGAAAATCCTTCGCACCGTTTAATGAAGACGTTTCACACTTTACAACCCCGATTGCATAATCAGAAGCAGCTAATGCGTTCTTCGTGTATGTATTCTGCGTTGGTGGTGTATCCCAAATAACGAAATCATAATCCCCCTCTACTTCACTTACTAATTTTCGTAAATAGAAGTTAAAGGCTGGATGGTTTTCATCACCTAGCATTTTATAAAGGAAAATATCAATTCCATCTAGATCTTTACCGTTTGGAATGATATCTACATTTTCACTTAATGGCAGTATTGCCGAACGGAAATCCTGGTTAACAATCGCATCCTGAATCGTTGGCGTATTTTCATTTAATAAATGCAACTTATTGAAAGTATTAATCAGCCAGTGTGTACTATTCGCTTGTTTGTCCATATCAATCAAAAGCACTTTATGACCTCGTAGCGATAACAACAACGTGAACAAATACGAACACGTACTTTTACCAACGCCACCCTTTTGGTTACCAAACACCATCTTAATTGCCATATGGGTAGTACCCCCTTTGAATTACTTTTTCTTTCTATTATATATGATTCGGGTCAAGATTAAAGGTATAAAAATAAAAAAAGATTTTTAGAAAAATATATTTTTCTATTTATTTATTATTACTATGCTTTTCATATTATAATAGGATAATTAACTCCTCATAGATTTATTTCGAAATTCATAATCCACCATAAATTCCTATATTTGATATTTAAAGTTCCATTAAACATAGTTTTAAGTGTATAATTAAATGATTTTTACTACAAAGGAGCCCGCAATGATCATACTAGAATTATCAAATTTTAAACAATATAAAAATATTAACTTTAAATTAGAAGATCATAATCTTATATACGGTTCTAATGGTTCCGGAAAAACAACTATTATAGACGCATTAGAATTATTTTTTTCGGAACAACATAATTTATATGGCGAGCTAATAAATGAAGCCAAATCTACTAAAGAAGCTTTAAATATATATCAACATTATCTTTCTAATAAGACGTCTAGGCACTCAAGCCAGCATTTATCACATTTCTCAAGCAACAAAACTGCTTTCGAAATTAAATTTATATTTCTATTTAATGATCAATCTTATTACATAAAAAAAAAATATCACCACGATGGAAAGATAACAATAAGTTCTAATATAGTGAATATTGTAAGTAGCGTAACCATTATAAAAAAATTCTTTAAGTATCATTTTATCTATTTTAAAAAGCCTTATATTAACAGTCATTTAAGTAAGGGAGAATTAGCTATAAAATTCCTAAGTAGCTCGTTACATGAGCTATCTGAAATTATTAAAACACTCGAACCTGCTAATGTAATTGTAGCTTTTGATGAGCCTGATAATAAAATTCATCCTGTAATACTAGAGCCTATATTGAATCAAATTTTTTCTAAAAATATCAACTCTATACTAACAACGACAAATATATTCACACTTGAACATTATTTGAAAAATAATTGTAATATAACTCTTACATATAGGACGCTAGAAAATAGTAAATATATTTCTCAAACTGAACAATTTCTTTACTCTGAATTTAAAAGTATTGAAAATGGGGAATTAAACGAAAAAATCTATAGCTCATCTGTTTTTTCTTCTATATTACCTTATAAGAGATTTCTTTTAGTAGAAGGCTCATCAGACAAAAAATTTTTTGAAGCTTTAATACATGACAAATTAAAATTAGAAGATATAGAAGTTATATCTATTGATGGACAAGATCGATTTTTAAGCAAAGAAAAGTTAACCCCCTTTTTAAACCTTCTGAGGTCGATGTATTCTAAAAATCCTCTAGTCTATGCTATTTTTGATTTTGACAAGGACGGAATAGATTACGCAGAGCAATTTTCAAAGATTATAAAAAAAGAACATATATATTTTATTAATAGAAAATCTTACATTGAATTGCTAAGTGAATACGATGAATCACTTTCTACTCTCAAAGAATCGTTTATCAGTAAATCCATAAACACTTTCGTATTAGAAGATTATCTAAAAAAGCAATTCAAGAAACCTAAGGTTAGAAAAAATGTTAAACCAACAGATGTGGTTAAAGAGCTGCAAAAATCGATTTCATTTAATCTAAATAGATTACATATTTCTGAAGAAAAACTTAATTCACTAATGGAAGAATTCAAACTTTGGCTACCTAGTCAAATTAATATAGAAACGGATCTGTATAAAAATGAACAAAAGAATAAGTTTTCTTCATTATTTGATGTCAAAAAAATTAATGAACATAACTTAAAATCTAGTGATTATATTTCCCTTAAGAAGTTGCTAAGTGACGTTTTAGGTAAAGGTTCAAATAAAATTGATTTCAGATTGCAAAAATGCAAGAAAGATCCTGAAGATATTACTATTTTACGTACGTTAAAAAACTCATTACAAATTCCAGATTACGTATTAAAAATTAATTCTATAACGATAGAGTTTATGCCTTTTTACAATTACCACGAATTTAATAACCGTTCAAATGAAGGGGTATTTTCAAAAGAATTAAAGCAATTACTAGAACTTTTAAATATACAAAATTAATATAACTATGGAATCAATCATAAATATTCTTCTACATCCGCATTATCCACTTCTAAATAATGTTGTGTAATGGTCTGAAGCGACTTATGCCCCGATTGCTTAGCGATTGTGGCTAAGTCCGCTTTTTTTCGATGCATATGAGTAATTTGTGTTTTACGCAATGTATATGGTGCAAAACCCAGCCATTCGTGAATAAGTCTATTATAACTACGTTCGGTAATCATACGATTTTTATAATTACCCCAACGATCTGCTGCACCTACAAAGTAATCGTCACCACTTAGCTGAGAGGACTGAATATACTTCTGTACAGCCTTCACACATTCCAACGTTAAACGCTTTTCCTTCATCTCACCCTGCTTCTTTAACATGACTAATACCGTACGATTTTCCAAATCAAAATCTGATACCTTTAATCTCACCATTTCAGATGGACGATTGGCCGTAATTAAATTCACGAAACAAATGGCACGTTTACGAATATCAGCTTTTTTATTCGTATCGTACTTATTTATAATAGAAAGAACCTCCTCTTGTCTTTCAGCTCGTACGCCACGCATCGGCTTTAAACGTAAATAATCCTCTGTATTATAAAGCTGGCGTATAATTTGAATTCGCTTTTGCTGCTCAGGTGTTTGCTCTAATTTCAAAACGTCTTTTAAATAATATTGAATGCCAGCTGCCCGGCGATTAAATGTCGAATACTTAACCCTCTGTTCTACAATCGATTCATGCAGGTATTTCTCCATTGCATCAAAATTTGGCTCACGTTGCTCCATTTCACAAAAACGAAGAAAACGCTCAAAGTCTGGACGATAGACTTCCTTTTTCTGCTCAATCACCTTTTCAATCGTTGCATTGACCTTCATATTCGTTTGCCACGTACTTAAACGAATTAAAGCTCCCTGCTCATTAATTTGGTCCATTTCTTTCCCTCCATCTCATTCAGTACTATTTTAGATTTTTAGAAAAAGAGAAATTTATAATTATCTTAAATTCTATTTTTAGTTAATTAGAATTTTACCTTTATAGAATAATAGATTTAGATATAAATAGAATTGTCTATAAAGATATTTTCCTATAAAATAGAGCGTTTGTTCTTAGTTTTTATTATACGTTTTACACGTCTAAAAAGGAATCTTTTTTGTCTTTGAGGGACCATTCATTTTTTACGTATTAATAATTTATTATTCCAATTATTTATAGTGATTACTTATTAAATAAAATATAAGGAATGATAAATTATGAATAACGAAATGATTAAGAGCAAAAAAATCAAAGTGTCGGCACAACGTCATTTAGTGATTCCGAAAGAATACTATGACGCACTCCAAATTGGTGAGGAAGTAACAATTGAGTTGCATGGGGGGCAGTTGGTCATTAAACCGGTGGTAAAAGTAGATGAGGACTCGGAGAACTTACTAGAGGAACTGATTGCGGCTGGTTTTAGTGGAGAAGAACTCGTAGCCAAGTTTAAAGAAGTAAAGCAAATGGTGCTAAATGGTGAGAAACCGTATTTATAAAACTATATAATAGAAGAAACTCAAAATTCACCACCGGAAATTAGCACATATTTAAAATATGTTAAGTAAAATGGCAACGCTCAGACGAATTGAATAATACCTATCTACACAAAACATAATTTCAACTCGTCTCAGCAAGCTCTTGAAGCTTGTTTGAACCAGTTTTTCAGCAATATGGTATAATAAAGGTACTATTAAAAAGGGGTGTATCGCATGAACACAAACTCACGCCTAGAACGACAAAAACAAATTCAATTCGCTGTTGGCATGGCTGCACTTGATGGTGGTAAACCGACTGCTTTCACACAAAACCTGTTAAACCAATATGAAAACGGGCAAGTAACGTCTGGTCAGCTAAAGCAAGCGATTCTTCAAAAATACGCAAAGGCTTCTAACTAATGGATCCATATGCTTATCTAAACTCGAATGTTTTAATAAATAAATTAAATATCCAGGACGAACAGGAGCTTATTGATGTCGAAGCCCAATTATTAATCGCTGGGATCATCGATATTCATTCGATTATCGACGAGTTAGATTTTCATGATTATACCTGTTTACAAACGATCCACCGTTTTTTATTCGAGGACCTGTATACGTGGGCGGGTGAATTTCGAACAATTAACATTTATAAAAGTGAACGAGTTTTAGGTGGATTATCGATTACGTATAGTGACAAATCACGAATCGAAAGCGATTTAAAACAAATTTTTAAATGGGCTGCCACGATTAATTGGACACATAAAAACCCACAACTACCTTCCCAATTCGCAAAATTCATGACGGATATTTGGCGCGTACATCCTTATCGTGAAGGAAATACTCGAGCCGTTTCGATATTTATGAAATTATTTGCTAACAAACAGGGATTATCCTTTGATGCAGAACTTCTTTCACAAAATGCAGGGTACTTACGGAATGCTCTTGTAATGACTGCCGTCGATGAAGCACCTGAACCTAGTTATTTACATCGTATCATTACCGATGCTTTAAGCTTAAATACGACACAGATACTTCTAAATGCCGATACAAATCAAGAGAAGTATCAAACAATTGGACAATATGATGTGACGAATTACGAAGAAAAACCCTTTGATACAAAAATAGATAAATAATAATGAGTTTGCTTAACATAATTAGCAAGCTCATTTTCTATTCAGTACGGAGTGATCATAATGATGATTGATTATATGAAATTTGACGTGTGGATGGATGACGTGTTTAGAAAAATTGTTCATTTTTATGCTATCCAATCCTTTAATCCTATTAGTGGCAGCCAGAGCCGAAAATAAAGTTGTATTATTTCATACGTTTTTTGTAAAAGTAGTTAATCTTTCGCGGATTAACTACTTTTATTTTGATTGAAAAATATAAAACGTTAAATTATGTAATTTTTGTTATAATTGATATAAAATATGGTTATTTAAGAGGTGTACTATGAAGATTAGTTTGGTTCAAATTAGTGACATTCATATAAGAAATAATAAAAATGATTTTATTTTTTCTAAATTAGAATCTTTAAAAAGTGTGATTATAAATACTACTCGTACAAGTGATTATGTGTTTTTATTAATTGTTGGAGATATAGCCTTTTCAGGTACCCCTGAACAATTTTCTAAAAGCTTAGATTTACTTAACCATCTTTACACTTCAATTCCAGATAAAAATCGAGTTGATATTATATTTGTTCCTGGAAATCACGATTGTAACTTTAAAATTAACGAAGAAGAACGTAATTATTTTTTAAACAAATTAGACGACAATGTTTCAGATTTACCATCTTTCATCATTGATGCATTATGTAAACCTCTTGAAGCATACTGCGAGTTTATTGACTTGTTTGAACCTAATCATAAACCTATAGATGTATACAAAGACAAGCTTTTCGAACAACGTATTTATAATTTAGATGGTTTTGAAATTGTATTTAATTGCCTTAATACAACTTGGTTATCGCAAATTCATGAGAACCCTTCAACTTTGAAATATCCTATTGAAATTTATGAGGACAAATTTAAATATAATAGTCAAATCGCTATAACTCTATTCCATCATCCCTTACATTGGATCGAACCCAATAATAAACGGGATTTAGAAAATATCTTACTTTCAAATAGTGATTTAGTTTTTTCCGGACATGAACATTCGGATACTGAAAAACAAATTAATTTCTTAAATAATGAAGAAACACTTTACTTTGAAGGGACAGCACTCCAAACTCATGACTCGAATGAAAGTGGGTTTTCTATAATTGATATCGATTTAGATGGAAATAAACTAAACAAATATCATTACTCGTGGGAACCCAAAAAAGACATTTATATTCTTAAAAAGGAAATAAATGATATTTCCATCAGGGTAGCAAAAACGAAAAACCGGAGAAGTATTGCTCTAACAGATGATTTCTACACTTGGTTAACTGACGCCGGTATTCAAATAAAACATCCCGCAACTACAAAGGTAATTCCTTTAAGTGACATTTTTATCTATCCTGATGTAGAAATCATTAATTACATGACAAGTGAATCAATCGATAAAATGGTTCGAAAGAATTTAAAGGATGTACTATTCGCAGAAGAAAATAAAAAAATCTTTATGTTAGGCCAAGAAATATATGGGAAAACAACAATTTGCAAAATTGCTTACATTGAATATTATAATCAAGGATTTATTCCAATTTTTATCGAAGGAAACGCTATAAAACAATTTAGCAAAGAAGAAATCGAAAAGCTTATAAAAAAACACTTTTCACAACAATATGGGGATGGGAAATTAAATGAATTTGTTCAAAAACCTAGAGAATCCATTGTAATAATTATAGATAACTTAGATTTATCAAAATTAGCTCCTAAATTTAAAGCAATCTTTATTGAAAATCTAAACGCCCTATACGAAAAGATTTTAATAAGTGCTAGTGAATTACAACAGTTCGAAGAAATATTGAATCCTGAATTGTATTCTCAACAAGAAAATTATCTAAACTTAAAAATTCTACCTTTAGGTAATAAACGTCGACTTGAACTCATTGAAAAATGGAATAGTATTGGCGACTATTTGTATTCAGACGAACAAAATAAAGTACACAGAATTCAAAAAGGTGTTACCCTAACTAAAGAAATTATAGGTAATAACTTTGTGCCATCAATCCCATTTTTTATACTTACAATATTGCAAACAATCGAATCTGATGAAACAAATATAAAAGATAGCGCCTACGGACATTACTACGAATACTTAATTAAATCACAACTCATGGCAATTCGTTTAAATAATGAAGATTTAGATGCATTTTATAATTATATCTCATACTTAGCTTATTATTGTTTTACTTATTCGTTAAAATTCTTATCATATAAGGATTTAAAAGCATTTCATGTGGCTTATACCGAAAAATATAAATTAAATACAGATTTAGACGATAATATGGATTTACTTTTAAAAGCGTCTATTTTAAGAAAATATGGTTCGGAATACGAATTTAAATACAAATATGTTTACTATTATTTTGTTGCTAAATACCTTACTGATAAGCTTATACAAGCTGACGATGATCTCTTCCAAATTGAAGAGATTATAAAAAATATGTGTAATACACTTTATAACGAGGAAAATGCAAACATAGTTATGTTTTTATCGCACTTATCAAAACATAAGTTAATATTAAATAGTGTATTGGAAAACGCTCGAGATATCTTTAATAAAATATCCATTACTAAACTAGAACAAGATGTGGAGCCTCTAAATTCATTAATAACAGCCATCCCTAAATTTGTATTAGAAAATAGAGGAATCCTTGAAGAAAGAAAAAAAAGGTCGGAACTTGAAGACCAAGCTGCAGAAGAACATGCAGCAACAATAGTAGATTCAACTGAAGAAACGAGCGATGATTTTAAAGAGGAATTTGACTTAGTCGCTAATATTAATTGGGCACTTAAAACTTTAGAAATCATGGGCAAAATTCTTAAAAATTATTATGGTTCAATCACTGCAGTTAAACGTGTTGAGATAACTCAGGAAATTTATTATTTAAGTCTACGTTCATTAAATATATTCTTAACTAATTTTATAGAAAATAAAGAAAGTTTAGTTAAGTTGCTTCAAAATTCACTCCAAGATTCTGAAAAATTCAGTGATGAAAAACTGGAACATTCAGCGGGTAGATTATTATTTAACATCATTACATCTATAACTGAATTCTTTATATCTAAAGTTTCAGATTCATCTGGCAGCTCAAAGATAATAGAAACTTATGAGGAAGTCTTGAATAATAATCTTTATCTATCTGTAAAGCTAATTGATATATCAATTAAATTGAATCATGGTCATAATATTCCATTTAAAGATATTGAAGAAATGTTACCAGAAATAAAAACAAATTATTTAGCAGGAACTTTACTTTCAAAAATTGTAATTGATTATATTTATATGTTCCCTGTCGAGTACAAAGATCGTCAAAGAATATCGGCTTTACTGAAATTAGATGATAAAAAAAGTAAACGAATTAGTTTAAAAAGAGAAATAATAACTCAATAAAAAATCGCCCCTCTTTTATATCTATATACTAATAATGAATTTAAAATTAGAATAGCCTAATGCTCCTATATATAAGAGCATTAGGCTATTTTAATTAAAAGTAGAAAGATATGTAGAGATTTTCAACCAACTTACTAAAATCATCATTATTTACCTCGTGTTTAAATACTGCCTCTTGCTCATTATCCGCATAACTAACATCACAATTTAATGGAGCACCTTTTCTAGCGGTCGATAAAATATCCATTCGCTGCACATGGTCCTGTGAGAAGTTAGCCGATAAATAGTCGTACAGGAGTTTATTAAAGGTTATTACTTTGAACTTCTTAACATAGGATTCGGCACTAGAAACATAAATAAGCTTACGCAACAATTCGTCCGTTTTAAATTTCCCCCAGCGATAATAAACCCCTTTTATTTCATTACTAAGGAATACAGTTTGTTTTATACCGTCTGCAACGAACGCGTGTGCAAATAAAAAGGCAAATCGTTCTCCTGCATCCTTCAGTACGCGTCGATAAGCAGCTTCAACTTCCTCTATTGTATTAGCTCCCTCAACGGCTTTAAATACCTCAATATTGTGCGTTGAACTTTTAGCAATTTCAACATAGGTCTTAAATGCAATAGATTTGTCGTCAAAGCCCGTAGCGTACAATTTAAAGCTCATTTCAGTCGTTAATACATATACGGGACCTATGCCTGCTATTTCGCGGTAGAAGTCAAGGTAACGATGATTAACGGCTTGAATAGTAGGCAAGTTATTAACGCTTTCTTCTAATACCATTTCAGGGATAATGAATACCCTTTGTTCAACGGATGTTAAAAAGTCTTTAAATATATGTACGTCACCTTTAGCAAGAAGCGCCAAATCAGTTAGTACATTGTTATCAATAAAGCAATACTGTTCGGCATTTAAAACTTGAATCGACGGTTGAATATAACTTCGTATATCCGCAAATCGCGGATCATTTAAAAATGGCGATTCCAGGCTCATTTTAACGACCTCCTCCTCCTCTACCTAGTGGGAACTTCTAATCCTCTCTAGCTGTTTAAGATGCTTGTCTTTCAAAGTTACCATGCTTTCTAAATCCACTGACGACATACTATCCTCTTCCCGAATCTGTGCCAGTAGACTGTTAAAACTGTCTATACGGATTGCCTTGCTTGGTTCTAGGATCGACATATCAAAATCAGGTGGCAATGCCTCACGATATTTAAAATCGATAATTTGCTCTGCTTCATCAATGGAAATTATATTGTCTTGTGCTAGTTTAATGACCAACGTTTTGTATGGCAATTCGAAATCGGACATTAAGCGAACAATATTGACCGACAACGTATCGGTCGGGTTTTGCTTGATTTTATCAATAAATAACGTTTGTAACACATCACGATTAATTAATAGTTCTGCTGCAAATAGATTGGCCATACGCTCGCATTCGCTATCGATAGGATTATTAATGAAAGTTGGCTCATTCGCATTGTTAATGCGTTCCTTTTCAAATTCGTAATGATAAAACTCATGCGCCCATACAAAATTCTCATATGTTTTAGGCTGAAGTGTATTTATATGAACGTAATAGCTGTTGTTTCGACTTATTACCATGCCGCCATAAGAAAGGGATTCACTTGGGAATAAAATAACTTCTGCATTCGTCGTTAAATAGCTTTGAATACTTTGTATAGGTTTATATTTGAAATGTAATCCTTTATCCCAAACCATACTTATCTTATTTAAAATATGAGGGAGATACTTACGATTGGTTTCGATAACACTTCTGACATTTGTTTGATTAATCAATAGAAAACACCCCTCTTTAGTGCACCGATAAAGTTCTTCTAAGCTCGGAGCTAATTTTAATTTATAATCGTTCTTTATTAAAATGTAAGTTCTTCATTATTAGAATTTTTCTTTAAAATTTCAATCATGTTTATAAAGTCACTTAACATTTCTAATGTTTGTTTGAATTCTTTTTGTTCTTCTTTAACTGCAACATAATTAGCAGCTGCTAATGTGGTAATATCCGATTCTGCTCGAACTTGGTCAATTGTTTTTGGCAATTTAAAATTAAGATCATGAAAATAAAAAGGATTATCAATACCGAACAATTCCACTATCTTCTCAATATGCTTTTCTAAATCCCCCTCGCCGTTTAATAATTTATAAAATGTTGATTTTGGAATATCAGTGCGGTCACTTATCCACTTTTGACTTCTACCTGTCGATTCAATAAAACTTTTTAAATTTTGGCCAATAATCTGTTTTGTACTTAATTCATTTTGAGATTGATACATGAGCAAATTCCTCCCAGTAGATTTGTTTTGTTTTGATTTAGTAGTATCGGAGTTTTTTACGTTTTATTGGAAATTCACCATTTGCCTCCTTTTACAAATCATAACATTCTGTCTCTAAAAAAGAAACTTTTACGTGTCGTTCTAGACAGTTCATTCATTATATGCTATTTATGTATAAAATATTCCCGTTTTTAGAAACAAAAGAATCTGTCAAGTAAATGCTGAACCTTTTTGTATTCTATAGTAATGTTATATCGTCACTTCATCTTTTTAAGATTGTAAGGTAATCTGTAATGTTCAATATGGTCAAAACGTGCAGTAACTAATTAAATAATCAATATCAACAAACGCAATCAATGATTAGCGTTATTTTTTATGCCAAAATTTTTTTGAGGAAAATAATCCCTATTTGTGTATTATTGAAAGTGAGGAGGAATGAACAAATGGCACAAAGTGTAGTAGTTCAAAAAGAAAAAAAAGTAAATGCAATCTTTGAAAAGCATGGAATTGAATTATCTGCTAATGAATTTAAGTATATATTTATTGAAGACTATCCAAAGGATTGGGATAGAATACGGAAGGTATATAATGACCATGAACGAGCAGATAAAAAAGGTAAAGGTCATCCTATGCCACATCCAGAAAAGTACATTATAAATATGTATAACAACGGATTAATTAAGTACAAGAAGAAATAACAATTCATTTTGCCTTCCACTATAATCTGTGGAGGGCATTTATTATGCAATAGTGCCATAGTATGCAGTATTCAAGGCATAATAAAAAGTCGTACCTACGAATAGACACGACTTACGAATAAATTAGGAATTCACTAAAGCTGATACTATTAAAACTAACCCATTGTTTTTAATACCAAACTTTCTTTGAAAGTCACTGACAGTAAAATTTCTAACGAAATCTTGTAAATAATTTTCGGCTTCTTCCTGTCTAGGGAAATTTGAAATATCACCGTCATTATACTTCTCGCCTAAGTATGTAAAAATTTTCTTATCTTCACAAAGCTCCACTACATCTTCAACCGACTCTTTAAAACCTTTGTCAATTAAAGATAAAATTAAAAAAGTAGGAAATTCATACATTTTCATCCCTCTCACCTCCAATCACCTACAATTGTAAATGGATTGAAAGTGAATGAACATCATACAAATTTGATAATAAAAAATGCATGTTAATATAAATGGAAAAAGGAGCTATGTGCAATTGAATCGAAAAAAATCACTCAAAGGCAGTCGTACCAAGGATTCAAACATCACGGCAGATTTCACTTGCACACTTGATAAAAATGCCCCTGCTTTTTTATATAAAGAGGGGGCATTTTTATGATTCAATATAATGTTCAACATTATATTGAATTTTAAATTATGGCATCATTATTAACAGCACTCTTGAATTTTAATAAAACAGTTAGAGAGCTTTACTGCACATTTTTTGTTCTACTATTTTCCATCTTCGTAAAATTCTGTCCATTCAAACCCTAGTACCAAACCGATAGCTTTCGCCGTCGCTACGCTTGGTATACGTTCACCAGATTCCACTTTTGCGTAGTATGAACGCGAATAGCCTATTAACTCTGAAACGCCCTCTTGCGTTAGATCTTTTTTAAGCCGTTTGTCTATTAACCATTTTCTAGCTACCCAACCATTCCCCAACTACTTTCACCTTCCTCCACATAATTGTTCATTTACTTAATTACTCAATTGTCTATATATTTTTCTTTAAATAAATCCATCGCCATTTCAATTACATCTGATTGTGAGAGTTCATGCTCGCTGGCATATTTCTCGATTAATTCAGTGGTTGCAGTATTCATAATGTATGTTTGTGATTTTTGTCGTCCAGTCGCAATTAAAGCTTCCTCTGTTATAGATATGTTGCCTTCTTCAAGGTTCGATTTTGTAAACTGATTCATAGGGAAGACCTCTTTTCTAGGATTGGTTGTGGTGACTTAATTCTACCAAGAAAAGGTCTTCCTTTTTGTATGGAATTTTTCATTTACACAAAATATTTTACACTCTCCATATTTTATATATTACTTTAATATATTTATTGTATTGTATTACAGAAAATTCTAAAACCTAAAATAATATAACATTATTTTAGGTTTTTTACTGTGTTCAAAACGGACTTGGGGCCCTTTTATAAAGGGTTCACATCGTTAAAATCCATTCGCTGTTTTGCTTTAAGTAGAAATCCCCTCGACTTTTAGAGAGTTTTAAACGGCGTGTTCACATCTTAATTACATACATAGTTCAGTTCTACGCGTTCTCAGTAATTCGATTGTATGGATTCATTCCCATCTCGAATCTTCAGAGGACGCTTTTTTCGTTCTCTTACCGAGGAAAACTAGCATAAAACAGCACACCATAGAATAGAAAAAAATAGAGAAGTAAATTAGTTCGTGCCATAGCATAGAAAAGAATCGAAAAATTTCCCGAGGAATAGGAGAGGATAGGGTATGGAACAAGCGATTTCCATAGAGCAGCGTATACTAGATATCCTTGCGAATGACCCATTATTTCAGGTCATTAAAGATACACCCACGGAGCAGCACTTCTTGTCAGAGCTTTATTTACTCGAGCTCATTGAAAAAAAGTACTATTCTACGCCAGAAGTAGCAAGTTGGTTCGATGTCACTGATGCACAGCTACGTTACTACATTAAACCATTTGAAGGATACCTATTTGATGGACAAGCCACCAACCCCTCAACAGCAACCGTCATACGGCTAGATTTCAAGGCCATTTTGAAATTACGTATGATTCTACTATTAAAAGACGAGTATCGCATGAAAGGATTAAAACAACTTTTGCGTATAAATGAAGATGGCCATGTGATCAAACAGGTCCCAACTCCAGAAATCTTATCCAACCCGCTACAGGATAAACGGTTAGATGTCCTAAGCCAAGCCTTCACACAGATTATGCATACTGGATTGTTTCATATCGAACAAGAGGAAGATAGCGAAGAAACAAAAATCGTAATAAATGAAGACTTCCTGCACCAGCAACTCAAAACACTTCCTTCCGAATCTTCGCAAGAAATTGAAAAGCTTCAAATACTAACCGAACAGCTGGAGCAAAAGAATCAGGCATTAGCCG
>JAZLIT010000254.1:0-22467 GCA_045617525.1 Solibacillus sp.
TTCTTTAATTCTGGATGTGCAAGTTCAATTACTGAACGACGCAAGAAGATGAGTGCAACGGTCACTAAAAGGACACCGCTAACAACTAAAATATATTGCGCCGGTATTTTATCATATAAAATGCCGTAAACAAGTGTCCCAATTGGCATCATACTCATCGCCATCATTTCTACGATACCAAATACACGTGCACGGTATTCTTCGTCAATTTCCTTCTGTAACATAACCCCGATTGGCGTATTTGTCAGAACGCCAAGTGAACCGAACGAAAACATTAGGATTAAATAATATATGAAAATACTCGTTTTAGATAAGGAAATAAGAAGAGGGACAGAAGTTAAAATTACTAATACTGACATTCCGAGTACTGCGCGTTTCGAAAATAATAGCGGAAATTTCACGTTTGAACGAGATGCAAAGTAAATCGCTGTAATAACCATACCTATTGCACCAGCAGCCTCAGTTATTCCGATTAATTTAGGGTCTAAATGAAGCAATGTTAAAAGGATAAAATCGCCACCAATATTAACGCTAGTAAAGAATAAATTTAGCCATAAAGAAGTCCATAAAATTGAGCGAATCACGGTTTTACTTTTTACATATGAAATCCCTGCTTTTAAGCTTTCAAACATCGTTTCTTTTTCGGCAGTAGTAGTAACCTCTTTTTTATAAAGTGTAAAATTCATTGTGGATTCAAGTGCGAGTGTAATGAAGCCCGCAATCAAATAGATGACTAAAAAGATTTCCATGGACACAAGCCCGAACAGCATCCCCCCCATAATTGGCCCACCAATGCCTGAAAGGGAGTAAGATAATTGATTATAGCTCATTGCTTTTTGTAAACGCTCTTCGTCTACTAAGTTTGCGATAGATGCTGAGAAGGAAACACTTGAAAAGGAACCGAAAATACTGCTGAAAAAGGTAGCTGTATATATTGCTGCTAAAGATAAATCTACGGTTACCGTATAGACAAGTAATAATCCAATTGTTAGGAAAACCCCGGCTTGACCACCCAAAACGAGCCATTTACGAGGTAATCGATCTCCTAGTATCCCAGCGATTGGGGAGAAAATTGTTCGTGGGACGATGCTGAGTATAATATTCATTGCAAAGCTTAAGGCAGAACCTGTTAACGAGAGTATGTACATGCTCATACCAAATGCATATACAGTGGACCCAAGCGATCCCACCATTTTACTAATTAAAAATGTGTAAAGGTGATACGTTGCTTTCTTTAATTTCAATTGCTCATCCATGCGTTCCAACTCCTCAATGTTTAATTTGGTTAAACTTATATTACAATGTTTGGAAAAAAAGGTCAATACAAAAAAGTTTAATTGAATTAAACAAAATAAAATAAAATGAACGTTTTCGATTAATATAGTGTAAAATAAAGTTTAATGAAATTTAAAATAATTTAATGAAAGATTTGGTACACTGAGAAGGTAGGGAGGTGGCGTCATGCAGGATTTAGGCGCACGCATAAAAGAATTACGAAAAGAGCGCAAGATGACGTTAGCTCAGCTTGCAGGGGAAAAGCTTACAAAAGGAATGCTTAGCTTAATTGAAAATGGGAAGGCGCAGCCGTCGATGGACAGCCTCCATTATATAGCTAGCCAGTTAGGTATAAATGTATCGGAGTTAATGCAGAAGGATGACGGTGAAAATGCTCGCCAACTATTACAACAAATTGAAGAAATGCTCAATCAAATAAAAGACGAATATAGTCAAGATAAAGCAGATCAACGGATGAGGGCGATACTTGATTTAATAGAACCTCACATAGTAAAAGAGCAATTAAAAGGTAACACATATGAAGAAGTACGCTTGTATGCAATTTATGTGGAAATGCGTTTATACTTGAAAATCGATGTATCAGTGGAGCCAATCTATGAAGTAATTATGCTTTATGAAAATGTGTATGCCTTCTCAAAAATTATAAGGTGTTACAGTTTATTAAGTTGGGCAGAATTTGAAAAACATAAATATGAGTCCGCGCTTAGCTATTTATTAGAGGGTGAAACGTATATTCATAAATATGGTTCTCGAATCGATAACCTAGTGAAATTAGATTTATATTATAATATTACAGTTGTTTACGCTGCGATAAATGACGAGCAACAGTCTGAGAAATATATGGAATTAGCCTTTTCAATTGCCAAAAAGGATCAAATTTTATATCGATTAGATAATTTTTATCGATTCTTATTTTTCGTGCAATTATTTAATAACGAAGGTGAAAAAAGTCTGTACTATTTAAAAAAACTACGTGCGTTTGCTGAGATTATGGAAGATCCAGGTATAGATATCATGAATCTAATTATCGAGCTACATTATATTAATATGGTTGAAAAGGATTATGAAAAAACGGTTTCAACTATTGTAAATAAAGAGACGATTTCTCCTGATTTATATAAGGTAGTAGAAGTGTTTTTGAATAATGAATATGGCTATGCTTATTGGAGGCTTGGTAAAATAGCTAAGGCGAAAGAGAAGCTTGCAAATATTTATATTCCGGAGCAAAATAAGCATCCACTTGATTTAGTGGCGCTTTACCGTTCTTTCGCAGTACGTTCTCTTTGTTATTATGAAGAGGGCGATTTAGAAAATGCGAAGCGAGATATTCTGTATGCAATGGATGGCGTTAAGGATTTTAAAGAAACGACGTATAAAAAATTTATCGAAGAAGCGTACCTGAAAATTATGAACCGCATCAATTAGTTATTTTCATCGACAGGAAACGATAAAGCGTCTACAAATTGTAGGCGTTTTTTGTAGTTTATGATAGAAATTTGCGGGTTACATGCTTTATTTTTAATTCGTTTGATGTATCATTAATTAGAGATAGGTTTGAACATTTAAGGAGATGTATTTTAATGCAACACGTAGATGCAATTATTATTGGTGGCGGTCCATGTGGATTATCCGCTGCAATTGAATTACAAGAAATTGGCCTTAATCCAATTATTATTGAAAAAGGAAATATCGTAAATGCGCTGTATAATTACCCAACGCATCAAACGTTTTTTAGTACGAGTGAAAAATTAGCGATTGGCGACGTGCCATTCATTATAGAAGAAAGAAAGCCGCGCCGAAATCAAGCGCTTGTGTATTACCGAGAAGTGGTAAAGGCGAAGGGGATAAAGGTTCATCGCTTTGAAACAGTTGAGAGCGCCCAAAAGCAAGAGGAGCAATTTATTGTGAAATCCTCGAAAGCTACCTACTCAACGCCTTATTTAGTGGTCGCAACAGGCTATTATGACCAGCCCAATCTACTAAATGTACCAGGTGAAGATTTACCCCATGTGCATCATTATTTCAAAGAAGCGCATGAGTTTTTCGATACAGACGTCGTTATTATTGGGGGTAAAAACTCGGCGGTCGATGCGGCACTAGAGTTACATAAGGCTGGCGCACGTGTTACAGTTGTCTATCGTGGCTCAGAATATTCGCCGAGTGTGAAGCCTTGGATCTTACCAGAATTTGATGGGCTGATTCGAAATGGTGAAATCGAGATGTACTTTGAAACGGATGTTTTAGCAATCGACGCGGAATTTGTGAAGGTGTACAAGAATGGCGAAGAAAAAATGCTACGTGCTGATTTTGTGTTTGCGATGATTGGCTACCATCCGAATCATGCGTTTATTCGCGCAATGGGTGTAGAAATTGACGAGGAAACAGGGCGTCCTCATTTCAATGAAGAAACAATGGAGACAAATGTTGAGAATCTATTTATCGCAGGCGTAATCGCGGCTGGTAATAACGCCAATGAGATATTCATTGAAAATGGTCGTTTCCATGGCGGAGAGATAGCTAAACATTTACAGTCATTAAAATAAATTCACCTACAGAAAAGGAGCAGAAGGGTTCTGCTCCTTTTACCTTTTATAGATTTAGCTCATCAATAGTCTTGAACATACTAGAATACACATTTTTTATGTTCTCATTAGTCTTTTCGTCGTTATACAATCCATATCCCCAAGATTTTACTACAACGTCCTCATGTGAAGTAAGAACGCCAACAGCATAATTATCTCCAACGGTCCAATTCCAAGTATTATCGTACTTCATTTCCTTCACAGTAAAAGGAATATGACTTTTAGCTGAAATAAAGAAGAATGGAATGTCTGAATTTAAGTACACTTCTGCGTACTGGCTTTGGGCAGCTTTAACAAGGTTTTCTTCTGTAATAAAGACAGCATCATAAGAACCTATTACTTCACTTGTTATTTCATCATCGAACCGTACTTGCGCTTCTTCCACTTCTGGTGGTTCTCCAACTACTGCTATTCTTAAAGATTTCCCTTCATACAATTCGAAATTAGGATTTGGATTACAAGCTGTAAGTGATAATAGTAGAATTAACAATGTAAAATATAAATATTTCATTCCTTTTATTGTTTTCGTATTCCAACCTCCTATTTTGGCATATTTTAACATACAATTACGTTATCCTTTAAATCTTCGCCAATTTTTCGGTTTGCTGAAAATCCAAACCACTCAGCCGGACCACAAAAAAATGTGAATCCAACGTAGATTTTTCAAATGGCGCTTTTTTATGAATTTATTGCATAAAATTAGGTATAGATAAAAAAAATGTGATGGGGGTCATACGATGCATATTGAACTAACGAAAAATCCAATAATTTTAGCCCGTTTGACAAAGGGGACGCATGAAAATTTTGAAAAACACTATCCGAATTTCTTTAAGCCATTTTCATATGAGGCAGCTGAGAAATATTATGCACAATTCATCGCCGAGGAGAAAAATGAGTTTTATGTCCTTTATGATTTATTCGATGGCAATGAAATGACAGGCTTTATCTGGGTATATGTTATAGAGAAAGAAGAAACGCCGTTAACAAGGTCATATAAATCCTTATTTGTAAATAAAGTAGTCGTACATCCGAGATTTAGAAATCGTGGCTACGGAAAAGAGTTGTTGATGTTTGTGGAGAATTTAGCGAAGGAAAAAGGCTGCGACTTACTCGAGACACAGCTTTGGTTTGATGAGAATGATGTTATAAACTTTTTAGAAAAACGCAAATTCCAACTAACACGTGGCATCATGTGGAAGCAATTATAAAATGAAAATGGACCTCGCAGCCTGTTGCGCGAAGTCCATTTTATTTATTCGAAAAAATAACTCAAATTAATTTGACCTTCGACTTGGTTTAAGGCAATTAGAAGTTTTAAGCGGGCTTTTTGACCATTTAGGCCAGTTGCAAAAATAACGCCTAAATCCTCTAAGCTTTTACCGCCACCCTCATAGCCATAAACACCCTCAGCAATGCCGTTAAAACAGCGTGACACGAGTATTACCGGTAATCCAGCTAGAATTAATTTTTCGATTGATTTTGCAACGATGGGGGGTACATTCCCTTGCCCAAGTCCTTCTAAAACGACGCCATCATAGCCGAGTTCAAGCAATTGATCAACTATATCTGCGTCCATCCCTGCATAGATTTTCAGCATCGCGACACGTTTCTCAAGTGAGGTAATTTCAACATATTGACGCGTAATCGGCGCCTGGTAAATATGTACCGCCTTCTTCGTTACCAGCCCAATCGGCCCGTATTGAGGACTTTGGAAGGTGTTTACTGATGATGTGGATGTTTTCGTGATATTAAAGGCTTGATGTATCTCATCATTCATCACAACGAGGACACCCTTTTCACGCGCCTGCTTATCGCATGCAACGCGAATCGCCTCCACTAAATTGTAAATACCGTCTGCACCCAATTCATTGGAAGAACGCATTGCGCCTGTAAGTACAATCGGGAAATTAAAGCGAGTTGTTATATCTAAAAAATAGGCTGTTTCTTCTAGTGTATCCGTACCGTGTGTAATGACAACCCCGTCAATTGAATATTGCTCCGCTTGCTGGGTAATGCAGTCGCGCAGAGCGAGCATTTCACGCGGTGTTATATGTGGCGAAGGAAGGTTAAATGCTTCCATTTCGATAATATTTGCATATTTTGAGAGTGCTTCTTTTTCTTTTGTCAGTGGGTTTAGTTCGTTGAGCATTACGGCGCCTGTTTCAGCATTCATTTTCATTGAAATTGTGCCGCCTGTATGAATAAGTAAAATATTTTTTTTCATGGAAATTTCCTCCGTATCATAGTTGTGCTTAAAATAGTGATATAATATTAGTATCTATTGTGGAAGGAGTGTGAGGGATGTTTTTTGTGATTTCAGCTGGGATTGCACCAGCACTTGCGTTATTAAGTTTTTTCTATTTACGCAATGAAATGTTTACCGAGCCTCGCCGAACACTTCTTCGTGCTTTTTTATATGGGGCAATTATAACGTTCCCTGTTTTATTCATTCAGTATGTAATAGAGGCAGAAGGCGTTATCCAGAATGCATTTATGTCTCATGTACTGTTCACGAGTGTGATTGAAGAATTTTTCAAATGGCTCATTATATTTGCAGCTATTTACCGTCATGTTGAATTTGATGATCCATACGACGGTATCTTATATGGTGTTGCTGTTTCGCTTGGCTTTGCATCAGTTGAAAATGTAATTTATTTGCTAACATTTGGACTTGAAGAAGCATTCGTGCGCGCCTTACTACCTGTTTCGAGCCATGCGCTTTTCGGCGTTGTAATGGGCTTTTATTTCGGGAAAAGTAAATTTACCGCAAATAATCGTGCAAAAGAATATTTACTATACTCTTTTGTGGCATCCTTCGCACTTCATTTTAGTTATAACACAATATTGACAATAAAGGATAATTTCCTCTATATAATGGTGCCATTTATGTTCTTCCTTTGGTGGTTTGCACTTCGTAAAGTAAAAAGTGCACATGAACATTTACTTGAGCATGTCTATATTCTAAGTAAAAATGAAAAAAATTAATCCATTACTATGAACGGTAAAACGTTGATAGTGGTGGATTTTTGCGTTCCTATGTTTTAATGATGAAAAAAATACTGCCTTTTTTGTATATTTTTAAACAAACGCTTCAAGCTATATAAAAAAGGAGCGAAAATTATGCGAATATTTATGGCCGTACTTTTATTTTTGACGTTAAGTGTGAATACACACGCCTTTACAGGACAAAATGTCCAACGTGGTGCCTATGGTGATGATGTAGTTGAGTTACAGGCAAGGCTGCAATATTTAAGTTTTTACAAAGGAGAAATTGATGGCAAATTTGGGTATGGGACGCAACGTGCGCTTCGTACTTTTCAGGAGCAATATGGTTTACCAGTGGATGGTATAGCCGGCTCAAAAACGAAGCAAATGCTCGTCAATAATTCGGATTTTGACCGAGAATGGGTGCACACTCAAATAAACAAGGGCAATCGCTTCACTTATTATGGCGGAACACCACTGGATCAACAAGTGAAAGGACAAGGCCAAGGACAAGGAGAAGGCCAAGGCCAGGGACAAGGCGTGAAGCAATCTACCGCACAGTTGCCAACGGGTTACACGGAAAAGGATTTGCAAATATTGGCCAATGCTGTTTACGGTGAGGCACGAGGTGAGCCTTATGAAGGGCAAGTCGCAGTTGCAGCAGTCATATTAAATCGACTAGAATCACCAGAATTTCCAGATACAATTTCGGGCATCATTTTTCAGCCTCTCGCATTTACCGCCGTTGCTGATGGGCAAATATGGCTAGAACCAAACGAACGAGCAAAGGAAGCAGTGCTCGATGCACTTAATGGATGGGATCCTACAGAAAATGCGCTTTATTATTTTAATCCAGTGACAGCAACAAGTGAATGGATATGGTCACGCCCACAAATAAAGCAAATCGGCGAACATATTTTTTGCTTATAGGAGGGCGAACAGATGAAAAACTTGAGCTATTTATTAGGAATATTCGTCATTATTTTAGGGTTAGTCAGCATTCAACAATATCGTACAAATCAAAATTTAGAGCGGCAAGTATTTTCACATTACACAAATGAACTATCGATTGCCTCTGAAAGAATGACGGATTTGCAAAGTTCAGTTCATCAATCACTACTCTATAAGGATGAACTCGCAAGAAATGAGGAATTGACGAATATTTGGCGTCTAAGCAGTGAGTTGAAAGGGTCAATTAATAAACTTCCGATTGATCAGGAAACAGCTAATGAATGGAATCAATATTTAAGTCGTCTTGGAGCTGCTGCTCAAAGTTCGAAAGCAGAGGGTGGCGGAGATTGGGCGACTACGATGCAACAGGCTGCGCAAAATATGGATGAGCTTGTTATCTCATGGCAGGATGCTGCGTCAAGTTTATTTGTGTTAGATGGAAAAATGACGGCTTGGAATAATTTGCAATTAGGTAAAGAACCGTCTTCATTTGCTGCAAGTAATAAAATGATTAGTGGCTTTAGAGAAACCGATTTTCCTTTGACGGCGAGTGAAAGTGACGCCGAGAAAAAACGAGACCTGCAATTTTTACTTGATGAAAACATCACTAAAAAAGAAGCAATAGAAGCATTTCAGGTTTATTTCCCGCAAATTGGAAATGCTGCACTAACTGTAACGAAAAATAAAGATGACGCACCCTATAGCTTCTATCATATTCAATTTGTGCAGGGCTCGCGCATAGGCTATGCAGATGTAACTGAAAAGGGTGGCCATATTTTATCCTTCTTATTAGAGCGTCCTGTGCTTGGAGATGCGAAATCACATGAGGAAATTAAGCAATCGGCTGAAACGTTTTTGGATAATGTTGGATACAAGGATCTCGTGCATGTGGATTCACGCGAAAATAATAATGTTTGGCACTTTGTGTATTCACGTATTACCGAAGATGATGTAATCGTTTATCCAGATAGTATCCAAATAAAGGTAGCGAAGGATTCAGGTGAAGTTCTAGGTGTTAATGCAATGGAATATATTCAACAGGAAACACTCAAAGATCAAAAAGTAGTCCCACTTGATATTGAGACTTTCTTCCAACCCGATGTTACGATACTTGAAATGAAAAAGATTTACACGAACGATAAAAATTTTGACTCGAGACTTTGTTATGAAGTTGTGGCTGTGAATAACAGCAACGATCGCTATACATTTAGAATGATAATCGATGCAGAAACGCATGTTGTTCATAAGGTAGAGAATTTACACTAAAGTAATAAGGTAACCTTGTTGCATATGAAAAAGAACGTTCCCAAATGAAAGTTTTATACAAAACAGCCCATTCATTAGAATGGGCTGTTTGATTTTTGGTTGATTAGGAACTAACTGGAAAACGACTTCTATATAATATATACTAAATTAAGTTATAGTGTGTTTTTAAGAGAATCATTAAATACAAAATGATTCCTTTGAGAGTGAATTAAAAAAAACGGCTATCACAGTTAAAATTTTATGTGAAAAGGGGATAAGGATGAAAATAAATTTAGCGATTTTTATATCTTCCATAAATGGACAAAAAGAAAGTAATTCAGGAAAATTATTGATGAAAACATTTAAATCTAATATTCGCCCCGTAAAAGGGGACATCATAGAAGATCCAGGGTTCCATGCAGATTATCATAATGGATATGAAGTAGTTAGAGTTACAATCAATTACACTTTGAACGAATGCTTTGTTTCATTACACCCACTTGTGTTAGAAAGAGAGAAAATGAAGACAGAAAATTATATAGAAAGACTTGAAGCAAATGGTTGGAATATTGTTTCAAAAGAAGAATTAAAGGGTATATAAGAAGAAACTCTGCAGATTAAATGTTTTTCAAATTTTTATAGAGGTTAATACCTCAAATGGGTTTCAATTTATTTGTGTTTTCAGCCGTATAACGAATGTAAAATGAACTATTTTTTGTTCCTTGTGTATCTTGTGAAATGAAAAAGAATATAGGGTTTTATTAGTTTAATCTCTAACCTATTATATGTAAAAGAGAACGGCAAAAAAATTATTTTTAATTCAAAAAATTTGTGGCAAAATATAGATATATATCGAACATCATGCGATAATAAACAGAAAATAAACAATTAATGTTCGAGGAGATAAATTATGGAATTAAAAATGGGGACTTCATTAACTCTTGAACCTACTTTTACAGAACGAGTTGAAAAATTTCGTTGTCGTATTGTAGAGCAAGCGGACAATATCTTTTTTATTGATTATCCAATTAATACACACACGAAGAAAACGGTATTTTTAGTGGATGGTTCTCAGTTTCGGGTAACTTTCATGAATGAGGCAAAGGAAAGCTATGCGTTTAATACAGAAGTGTTAGGTCGTAAAGGCGGCGTAGTTCCAATGGTTATGCTATCATGTCCACCAAAAGATGAATTCATAAAAATTCAGAGACGCGAATATGTACGTGTTGAAACGTCAACGGATGTTGCCGTTGAGTGCAATGGAAATTTTTATCAATTAATAACAGATGATATAAGTGCTGGTGGTTTGGCTGTTGTTTTGAAAAATTCAGTTGATATTAAAGATGGGGACGAAGTTAAGCTAACGGTTGTTCTGCCTTATTCAAATGGTGATTTGAAATATGTGCAATCAACCGGTATCGTTATGCGTTTAATTAATCGAGAACTTGTGAAAATTGCATCTATTCAATTTACAGATACAGATGATCTTGATAAACAGCACATCGTACGTTTCTGTTTCGAACGTCAATTACAGTTGAGAAAAAAAGAATTAAATGAAAGTTAAAAAGTGACTCTTGTGGTCGCTTTTTTATTTATTTGAGATCGATAATTGTTTAGATTTTATGCTATACTATTTCGGAAAGTAGGGATTATTTATGACAAAAAAAATTCAAATTGCAATTGATGGACCAGCAGGTGCTGGTAAAAGTACAATTGCCAAAATAGTAGCAGAAAAATTATTTTTCACTTACATCGACACAGGGGCAATGTACCGCGCCGTTACGTATAAAGCAATACAATCAAACATACAATTAAATGACTCTTCAAAAATTGAAGAAATGCTAAATGCAACAACGATTGAATTAACACCATCAGAGCAAGGACAACTTGTATTTGTGGACGGGAAAGATGTTTCGGAAGCAATTCGTTCAAATGAAGTGACTTCAAATGTTTCGGAAGTTGCAGCACATGCGAATATTCGTGAAATTCTTGTAGCAATGCAGAAAGAACTTGCAGCTGCAGGTGGTATTGTAATGGACGGACGAGATATTGGCACGCATGTATTAAAAGAAGCAGAATTAAAAGTATTTATGTCCGCTTCAGTTGAAGAACGTGCTAAAAGAAGACAATTAGACAATGAACGTCGTGGCATTGAGTCAACGTTAGAAGGTTTAATTGAAGATATTTCACGTCGCGATAAATTTGATAGTGAGCGTGAAGCTTCGCCATTAGTACAAGCTGAAGATGCAATTTATTTAGATACAACTAAATTAACGATTCAGCAAGCCGTAGAAGAAATTTTACGCTTAGCAATTGAAAGAATGCAGTAATTTTTTAACATTTTTTCACATTATTGAAGGTTTTCTTTTGTTTTTGTCGAACTATTCTAATAAAATTGAATAAAAGGATGCGAAGGAGGGTTACATATGTCTAATGAAATGGATTTAAATTTAAATCAAGGGTTTCAAGAAGGAGATATAGTGAAAGGTATTGCTGCGCAGGTTGAGGAAAAAGCAGTAACGGTTTCAATTGAGGGTGCGCCCTTTGATGGAATTATACCGATTAGCGAACTTTCAAGTTTACACATTGAAAAAGCCTCTGATTTGATATCAGTAGGAGACGAAATGGAACTAATTATTACAAAGGTTGAAGAAGGTAATTTTGTCCTTTCGAAACGTAAATTAGATGCATTAAAAGCTTGGGATCAGCTTGAAGAGAAGTTTGCTTCTGGAGAAGTGTTTGAAGCTGAAGTTAAAGATGTTGTAAAAGGCGGACTTGTAGTCGATTTAGGCGTTCGCGGATTTGTCCCAGCGTCATTAGTCGAGGATCATTTTGTGGAAGATTTCGAGGATTACAAAGGAAGAGTTTTAGCATTTAAAATTACTGAATTGGACAAGGAAAAAAGTCGACTGATTCTTTCTCATCGTGCAGTAGTTGAAAATGAGAAAGCTTCGAAAAAGCAAGTTGTTTTAGCTGGAATTAAAGAAGGCGATGAAATTGAAGGTAAAGTTCAGCGTCTTGCTACATTTGGGGCTTTTGTCGATCTTGGTGGTGTAGACGGGTTAGTGCACATCTCTCAAGTTTCGCATGAACATATTGATGATATTTCTACAGTGCTTTCTGAAGGGCAAACAGTGAAAGTGAAGGTGCTTTCTGTTGATCCTGTGAATGAACGTATTTCATTGTCAATTAAAGATACATTACCTGGGCCGTGGACAGAAATTGCCACTAAGGCCACAAAAGGTACCATTTTAGATGGGAAGGTACAGCGGTTAGTTCCTTTTGGAGCGTTTATCGAAGTATTCCCTGGTATCGAGGGATTAGTGCATATTTCTCAAATTGCGCATAAGCATATTAGTACGCCGCATGAAGTTTTAAAGGAAGGTCAAAATGTGCAAGTGAAAGTGCTAGAAGTAAATGTTGCGGATAAGCGCCTTTCATTAAGCATTAAAGAGCTAATTGAAAACCCGAATGCAGTAGAAGAGATTGACTATGAGTTGCCAGAAGAAAATTCAGGCTTTTCGTTTGGTGATGTAATTGGTGATCAATTAAAAGGTTTTAAATAAAAAATTAAATTTAAAGGCAAGGGAGTGTTCGTCACAACCTTGTCTTTTTTATTGTTTGATGAATGTTTCCTTTTGTTCTAGGGCGATTAAATGCTATAATAGTCAAATTCGTGTATAATACAAAAAGATTAGAGTTTGGAAGGATGAATTACAAATGACAAAACCAGTAATTGCTATCGTAGGTCGTCCGAACGTAGGTAAATCGACAATTTTCAACCGTATTGTTGGAGAGCGTGTATCAATCGTGGAAGATATTCCAGGGATTACACGTGACCGTATTTATAGTTCGGCAGATTGGCTAGCACATGAATTTAATATTATTGACACAGGCGGTATTGAAATCGGAGACGAACCGTTTTTAGAGCAAATCCGTCAACAAGCAGAAATTGCAATTGATGAGGCAGACGTAATCATTTTCATGACGAATGGTCGTGAAGGCGTAACATCTGCGGATGAGCAAGTTGCAAAAATCCTTTACAAAACGAAGAAACCTGTCGTTTTAGCAGTAAATAAAATCGATAATCCAGATATGCGTGAAATGATGTATGATTTCTACTCATTAGGTTTCGGCGAGCCATTCCCAATTTCAGGTTCACATGGTCTAGGCCTTGGGGATTTATTAGATGAATGTGCAAAGTCATTCCCAGAGGATGGAGAAGAAGCATACGGTGAAGATACAATTAAATTCTCTTTAATTGGTCGTCCAAACGTAGGTAAATCTTCATTAGTTAATGCTTTCTTAGGTGAAGAACGCGTAATCGTTTCAGAGATTTCGGGTACTACACGTGACGCAATTGACACACCTTATTCATACGATGGTCAAGATTATGTAATCATTGATACTGCAGGTATGCGTAAAAAAGGGAAAGTATATGAAACGACTGAAAAGTATTCTGTATTACGTGCATTACGTGCGATTGAACGCTCAGACGTTGTTTTAGTTGTCTTCAATGCAGAAGAAGGTATTCAAGAACAAGATAAAAAAATTGCCGGTTATGCACATGAGGCAGGTAAAGCAATCGTTATCGTAGTAAACAAATGGGATGCTATTGAAAAAGACGATAAAACAATGAATGCTTATACAACGCAAATTCGTGAGCATTTCTTATTCTTAGATTATGCGCCAATCGTTTATGTATCTGCAAAAACGAAACAACGTATTCTTACATTATTACCAGTAATCCAACGTGTAAGTGAAAACCATGCAATGCGTATTCAATCTTCAGTATTAAATGAATTAATTGAAGATGCAGTTGCACGTAACCCAGCGCCATCAGATAAAGGCCGTCGTTTACGTCTTTACTATGCAACTCAAGTGGCAATTAAGCCGCCGACATTTGTTGTATTCGTGAATGAACCTGAACTGATGCACTTTTCTTATGAGCGTTTCCTTGAAAACCGTATTCGTGAAACATTCGATTTCGAAGGTACGCCGATTCGCTTAATTACTCGTGCGCGTGATTAATAGAGGTGGAGGGGACGGTATTATGGAAAATGTTACAGTATTAGGTGCAGGTTCATGGGGTACTGCACTTGCTGTTGTACTCGCTGAAAACGGACATAATACGCTATTATGGACGCATCGTGAGGATCAGGCGCAGGAAATAAATAATGAGCATAAAAATGCGAAATATTTGCCGAAAACTGTGTTACCGGAATCTTTACGTGCGACTAGTGATATTGCACTTGCAGCGAATCATGGAGATACAATCGTTGTTGCAGTTCCAACAAAAGCAATTCGTGAAGTTTGCGGTAATTTAAATGAATTTTTACAGTCAGACAAGTTATTTGTCCATGTTTCAAAAGGCATTGAACCTGATTCTTTGTTGCGAATTTCTGAGTTAATCGAACATACAATTCACAAACATTTAGTGCGTGATTTAGTTGTTCTTTCTGGCCCAAGTCATGCGGAGGAAGTTGTTTTACAACATCCAACGACGGTAACAGCAGCTTGTGATAATATATCTGCAGCAGGAAAAGTGCAGGATTTATTTATGAATGGCTATTTCCGCGTTTACACGAATGATGATGTGATTGGCGTGGAAATTGGCGGAGCACTTAAAAATGTAATTGCCCTAGGCGCGGGTATTTCGGATGGTCTTCAATATGGTGATAATGCAAAAGCTGCATTAATTACACGAGGCCTTGCTGAAATTACGCGACTAGGTGTAAAAATGGGTGGGAATCCATTTACATTCGCGGGCTTAACGGGCATGGGTGATTTAATCGTGACATGCACAAGTGTGCACTCTCGCAACTGGCGCGCAGGCAATCTATTAGGGCAAGGTATGAAGCTTCCTGAAGTATTAGAGCAAATGGGAATGGTAGTAGAGGGTGTTCGCACCACGAAGGCCGCCTTCCAACTTGCGCAAAAATATGATGTAGCAATGCCGATTACAATGAGTTTATACGAAATATTATTTGACGAAAAACCACCTAAGCAAGCGGTTGATGAGTTAATGATTCGTATGAAAAAGAATGAAATCGACGAATTAAGTTAAAAATTTCATAAATTGTCACATAATAGGAAGTATCAGCCGATACTTCCTATTATTTTTTTGTTTAAAAGAGTATAATTAAAGGCAGTTTGTAGTACTTACATAGAAAGGCGGTATATTTTTGAAAAATTTATTAACGCTATTAGATGTATCTACCTATACTTATTTAAGTACATCTAGGGGACCTTTAGCTATGATGTCAGCATTAGATGTTATGTGGGTTTCATTTTACTCAATCGGCTTATTATTAGGGGCAATCTTAATTATTTCTGCCGTTCGCAAATGGATACATAATCCGATTTTAGCCTTTATTATAAAATTGATAGCCTATGCGATGTTTATGGTTGGTTCATTCTTAATGGTTCTTGTTATAGCAACTTGGCCAAATTAATTGATGGTGGTGTTTAACTTGAAAAAGCATTTTATAACCTTTATCGTTTTGACGTTTACAGCAATTTTACTTTCAGGATGCATGTATCCTGGTGATTTAAAAACAGAAAATCAAGTTCCAGCACAAGATCAAATAGATTCTGTTCAGCGTGCAATTACGCAGTTCCAAGAAGATACGGGTGTACTACCAATTAAAAACCGTGATCAAGATACGGATCTATTTATTAAGTATTTAATTGATTTTGAGAAACTAGTACCAAAATATTTAGCATCTGCACCAGCGAATTCGTATGAAAAAGGTGGTATATTTCAATATATAATTTGGAATCCGGAAAATAAGCCGACTGTAAAATTAGTTGATTTACGCGTGCCGGAACGTATTCGTGATGTAAATCTTCGCCAAATGACAATGGAGTATCCTCAGTACAAGGACCGAGTATCAGACTTTGTGTATACGATTAACTTTAAAAACCTTGGTTTTGAAAATGAAATAACAGTAGCAAGTCCCTATTCAAACACGCAACTGCCACTTGTTTTGTCAACGGAGGGGGATATGTATGTGGATTATTCAATTGATTTAAATTTATTTCTTCAAGAGCATAATTTAACGCCTAAACCTGGGGAAGATATTCGCTTTTTACTAGCGGAATATTATCCGGTTGTTCCAGCCTATTCTTTACCATACACAGTGGATGATGAAAATGAACCGATATTTATGTATAATCCGCTTGAATAAAAAATTCCACCGCATAAGTATTTTTCTTATGTGGTGGTTTTTCATATTTACTGCCTTTATTTCATACAGTGAAAGAAGTGAAGGGGGACTGCTGTAATGCGTGAACACGTTTTAGAGGAGTTAGTAAAACGAACGAATGGAGACGTCTATATAGGCGTTGTAGGGCCTGTACGCGTTGGGAAATCGGTATTAGTGAAGAAATTGATGGAAATGATCGTTCTGCCACACATTACAGATGCTGATGTGCGAATGAAAACGATTGATGAGTTGCCGCAAAGTTCTCCGGGACCGGTTATTATGACATCGGAACCGAAATTTGTGCCAGCGCAAGCTACGCCGGTGAAAACGGAGCAGTTGGATGTTCCATTTCGAATTCGTTTTGCAGATTGTGTAGGCTATGTTATTGACGGGGCAAAGGGTTATGAACATGATGGTGGACCAAAACTTGTGCATACACCTTGGCATCATGACCCAATTCCATTCAGAGATGCTGCGAAAATTGGGACAGATAAAGTAATACGCGATCATGCCAATATCGGCATTGTTGTTACGACGGATGGAACGGTCAATGGCTTTTCGCGATCTGCGGTACAGCAAGTTGAAGCAGAGATTGTTGCAGAGCTACAGGGTATTGGAAAACCATTCATTATTGTACTAAATAGTATGACACCGGGGCACGGAGGCACAATTCAATTGCGTAATGAATTAGTCGAAAAATACGAGGTTCCTGTTTTGGCGATGAATGTCGATAAATTGACGCTCTCAGAAGTGGATCAAATCTTAACTGAGGCGCTTTTAGAGTTTCCGATTCATCAAGTTATACTGAATAAGCCAGATTGGGTCGATATATTAGATGCTAATTATCCGATTAATAGCGAATTGCAGATGCTTTGGGATGAAATTGAAATCGAGAAATATCGAGTGCGTGACGTCGAACAGATTGCAACGATGTTTCTAGAATTATCGTTTATCACGAAGAGTGAGCTTTATGAAGTGGATGCTGGAACAGGTAGTGCGACAATTCAAATACAATACACGAACGAATCCTATAAGATGGCGTGTGAAAAATTAAGTGAAACAGCCCTCGAGACAAAGCGTGACTGGCTACTCTTTGTGAAAGACGCAGCAGAGGCTAAAAAAACACAGGAACGCTTTAAAGAGGCAATTGGAGAGGCTGAGAGCGAAGGATACGGGATTGCCATTCCTACAGTGCATCAATTTGAGCCAGAACAGCCGGAGCTTGTGAAGCAAAATAATTTCTTTGGGGTTCGAATGAAAACAGTTGCTCCATCCTATCATATTATTCGTGTTGATTTGGAGGCTGAATTTGCCCCATTAATCGGCTCAGAATTCCACAGTCAGCAATTATTGAATGAACTTCAGAAAGCCTTTGATACTGATCGAGAAAAACTATGGCAAACGTCTCTTTTTGGAACACCATTGTATGAAGTTTTAAAAGAAAGTATGAAATTTAAGATGAACGCTGTGCCCGAAACGGCTAAAAAAAGGATGCGTCAAACAATAGAGAGAATGGTAAATGAAGGTGACCGAGGTTTAATTACCTTTATAATTTAGTAATAAAAATAAGAAAAAATTAACAGGACATCCTATTTTATAGGGAAAATGTCCTGTATTTTGTGTTTTCTTTACGATTTTGAAACAAATACTGTAAAAACATAACGAAATACTGTTGCGTAGCGATTTTCCTTGTGTTAATCTTTTTACAGGATAACGGATCTAGTCCCTTTGAGAGGAGGTGAATAGTGTGAATAAAACAGAATTAGTAAACTCGGTTGCTGAAGCTGCAGGTCTTTCTAAGAAGGACGCGTCTAAAGCAGTTGAATCTGTATTTGATACAATTCAAGATGCTCTTGCAAAGGGTGATAAAGTACAATTAATCGGTTTTGGTAACTTCGAAGTACGTGAACGTGCGGCCCGCAAAGGACGTAACCCACAAACTGGTATGGAAATCGAAATTGCTGCTAGCAAAGTACCTGCATTTAAACCAGGTAAAGCGCTTAAGGACGCGGTTAAATAATCCGTCTAAGCAGTTACATAAGAATGGCCTTCAGCATTTGCTGAGGGTCGTTCTTTTTTTTGTCTAGAAAAGCGGGAGTTTTCGTCAATTCTCTACATTTGATATGTAGTAAAATGGCGTATTTTCTTTAATTATGTATAAATTACTGAAAGAACAGAATACGTTTTTGAACTTATTGAACGGATATGCTACGATGCATAAAGAATAGGATTGCATTGTTTGAAGTACCAAGGAGGACGTAATGTTCATGACAAACGTAGACTTAAAGAAAATAGAAGAAGCAGTAAAAATGATTTTAGAAGCTGTTGGCGAAGATGTTGAACGCGAAGGCTTATTAGATACACCAAAGCGAGTTTCAAAAATGTATGCAGAAATGTTTAGTGGACTGAACGAGGATCCGCGCGAATTTTTTAGTACTGTATTCCATGAAGATCACGAGGAGTTTGTGTTAGTGAAAGATATTCCTTTCCACTCAATGTGTGAACATCATCTAGTTCCGTTTTACGGGAAGGCGCATATTGCCTATATTCCAAAAGACGGAAAGGTAGCTGGTTTAAGTAAATTAGGGCGCTGCGTTGAATCGGTAGCACGTCGACCACAGCTGCAGGAACGTATTACGTCAACGGTAGCGGATACAATCATGGAAATGTTAGCTCCTCAAGGTGTTTATGTTGTGATTGAGGCAGAACATATGTGTATGACAATGCGCGGATTAAAAAAATTAGGTGCAAAAACAATTACTTCAGTTGCACGTGGCGTTTATGAAACAGATGACACGAAGCGTAGAGAAATCATTAGCTTTATTCAAATGACTTAAGCTTAAGTTAATTTAAACAAATATATTTTTGGGCAGTTTGTTCGTTTTCTTTAGAAATGAAAGTCCATTATGATATGATAGATGAAGAAAATATGGGATTAGGAGAATCGGACAATGACACAACCGGACTATATTGTTATCGAGGCACAAGAGGATGGAGTACATGTTATTGGTTTAACGCGAGGAACAGATACGAAATTCCATCATTCTGAAAAACTAGATGCGGGTGAAATTATGATTGCTCAATTTACGGAGCATACTTCTGCAATGAAAATCCGTGGAAAAGCGCAAATCCATACTGCGCACGGAGTAATCGAAGCAGGAAGTAAAAATAATTCATCGAAATAACATATTTGAAAAATTGACTATGCTATACTTATAAAAGTGTATTGTCAGTATGATGAATGGAGTAATATATATGAATGCAACACAAATAATTAAGGCAATAAATGAGTTAAAAAATAATATATACAGCGAAATTCATCATCGAATTTTATTAAAGTATACGGGACAACCTGAAATTAATGATCCCCAACTATTTTTTATTTTGTTGCCCTTTTTTAATGGTTCCCAAATAGATGATGCGGCGAAGATTGGTGCAACTACGGTTGGAATTGTTCACGCATCATTAGCTGAGCATGAAAAAGTTAAAGAACAAGAAGCTACGGAGAAGGAGCAACAATTAACGGTTCTTTCTGGTGACTATTATAGTGGACGATACTATGAATTATTGGCGCATTCGGGCAATATCCCTTTAATTCGCCATCTTTCGACAGGCATTGTGAATCGTTGTGAACAGCAAATTAAAGTTTACGAACCAAATTCACTTACGCTAAAAGAATGGATGCATTATTTAACGGTTATTGAAAGTGAGTTAATTGTTCAGTTTTACAAAACAATTAATGCAGAGCAATATCGTGCGATAACGATGGATGCATTAACAATTTTACGCATGAAAAAAGAGAGTTTACATATGCAGCAACAGAAGTCTTCGCTTTTTCTGGAGCGCATGTTTGAAACGGGTATTGAGGCTACTGAACTTCAACAGCAAATTGAGCTACGCAAACAAAGCTTACGACAACATTTAAATGACATTTCATTAAACGAAGCGTCAATGCAATATATTGAACAATATTGCTTGTCATAAGGCAGGAAAGGTTTTGAAAGAATATGACAAAGTCAAAAGAAGAACATGTACATGAGGTTTTTGAGAGTATTTCAGAAAGCTACGACAAAATGAATTCTGTAATCAGCTTCCAAATGCATGTAAAATGGCGCAAAGATACGATGAAACGTATGAATGTGCAACCTGGCGCAAAATGCCTTGATGTTTGCTGTGGTACAGCTGATTGGACAATTGCTCTTGCTAAAGCAGCAGGAGAAACAGGTGTTGTTAAAGGGCTAGACTTCAGTAAAAACATGTTGAAGGTCGGTGAGGAGAAGATTAAACCTTACCCGCAAATCGAATTATTACATGGGAATGCGATGGAATTACCGTTTGAGGATAATACATTTGACTTTGTGACGATTGGATTTGGCCTACGTAATGTACCTGATTATATGCAGGTTTTGAGTGAGCTTAACCGTGTGCTAAAACCAGGTGGAATGGCTGTATGTCTAGAAACTTCTCAATCAGAAATTCCGGGCTACCGTCAATTATTCCGTTTTTACTTCAAATACGTTATGCCGATTTTCGGTAAATTGTTTGCGAAGAGTTATAAAGAATATTCATGGCTTCAAGAGTCTGCAAATGATTTCCCAGGTATGAAGAAGCTTGCTTCGATGTTTGAAGAGGTTGGCTTTGAAAAAGTGAAGTATAAAGGGTATAGTGGCGGTGCAGCTGCTATGCATTTAGGATATAAAAAAGAACTTTAGTGGGAGTAGGTTTCGCGCATGGAAAAGATGAAGTTAAAATACCTCTATGCTGATTTGAAATCAGATTTAGATATCATCGAAAAAGAATTAGAACTAGCGGTGAATTCCTCTTCTCATTTATTAAATGATGCTTCGTTACATTTATTGCAGGCGGGTGGAAAACGCATCCGTCCTGTATTTGTGTTGCTTGGCGCAAAATTTGGGCACTTTAGTATCGAGCAAATGAAAAAAATAGCCGTACCGTTAGAATTAATACATATGGCATCGCTTGTTCATGATGATGTAATCGATAATTCAGACATGCGTCGTGGGCGTAAGACCGTAAAGGCTGAATGGAATAATCGTGTTGCTATGTATGCGGGTGATTTTATTTTTGCACGTGCTTTACAGGCTGTTACAGAAATTGAAAATCCACGTGCCCATCAAATTCTTGCACGTACAATGGTTGAAATTTGCAATGGTGAAGTTATTCAAATTGAAGATAAGTTTCGTTTAAATCAAACAATTAAAGACTATTTCCGTCGAATAAAGCGAAAAACTGCATTATTAATCGAGTCTAGCTGTGAGCTTGGCGCTGTAGTGAGTGGCGCAAGTGAATCGGATATACTGCATCTTCGCCGTTATGGCTATTATGTTGGGATGAGCTTTCAAATTGTCGATGATATTTTAGACTTTACTGCTACAGATAAAGAGCTAGGTAAACCAGCTGGCAGTGACTTTATGCAAGGGAATATGACGCTTCCGATTTTATTGATGAAGGACGATGCATCAATCCGCCCTTATATTGAAAAAGTGATGAACGATGAATTATCAGAGGCTGATCGTAAAAAAATGCTTCAAATCGTCCGTAAGTCAGATGCGCTTTCAGAAGCAGCCAAAATTAGTAATCAATACTTAAAAAAAGCGCTAAAAGAAGTGGAAGCATTGTCGGATAATCCGATGAAAAAGAAATTAAGGGATTTGGCATTATTTATGGGTAAACGTAAATATTAGCTAAGTGTTGTATTATGGCGGTTATTTTGGTAGTATTTATCGGTAGGTGTAAAATCCTTTTTACTTAAATTTAAGGAGTGTTTAAACAATGGCAATTGAAAAAACTTTTTTAATGGTTAAACCTGATGGCGTTGAACGTCAAGTAATCGGTGATATCGTTGACCGTCTAGAGCGTCGCGGTTTCGTAATGCGCGGAGCAAAATTAATGACATCTTCTCGTGAACTAGCTGAAGCACACTATGCTGAGCACGCTGAGCGTCCATTCTTCGGTGAATTAGTAGACTTCATCACTTCTGGTCCAGTATTCGCTATGGTATGGGAAGGCGAAAACGTAATCAAATTAGCTCGTATCATGATGGGAGCTACAAAACCTGAAGAGTCAGCACCAGGAACTATCCGTGGTGACTACGCAGTAACTTTATCTCACAACGTAATCCACGGTTCTGATTCATTAGCTTCTGCTGAGCGTGAAATCGGTCTTTGGTTTGGACAAGA